>DATHEH010000402.1:0-2725 GCA_035318685.1 Ferruginibacter sp. | reverse complement strand
TATTGCAATAAGCTTTTAGTGTAACTTCGGACACTAAAATCGTTGTATGTCAAAAAAAATATGCTCTTTTATATTCCTTCTTTTTACAGCAATTTCTGTAGTTGCACAGGAAGACCTCATCAAACAATCGAAATATGATCCGCATGTCTTGTTCTCCCCGGTATTTTATCCTTCGGGCGGAACCATCAGCAGGGCAGCAACGGGAGCACCGAATGTTGGCTATTGGCAAAATAAAGCAGATTACAAGATCAGTGTTTCTTTAAATGATGTTAGTAACGAGATATCGGGAAGTGTTACGATTACGTATAAGAACAACAGTCCCCATGCATTGAATTTTTTATGGCTGCAGCTTGATCAAAACCTTTTTAATAAAGAAAGCAGGGGACAGGCAAGAATGCCCCTCGGGGGCCGCAGCAGGTATGGCGACAGTAAAAGCGATTTCAGCGGTGGTTACAAGATCAGTTCTGTAAAGCTTGTGAATGAAAACAGCAAAGCGGATTATGTTATTTCAGATACAAGGATGCAGGTTCGTTTACCAAAAGCAATGAAGCCGGGTGCTGATGTGATAAAGATAAAAATTGATTATGCATTCACCTTACCCGAATATGGTGCAGACCGTTGTGGTATTTTGAAAACAAAGAACGGCAATATTTTTTCAGTTGCACAATGGTATCCCCGCATGTGTGTTTTTGATGACGTGCAGGGATGGAATACACTGCCATACCTCGGGCCGAGTGAATTTTACCTTGAGTACGGTGATTTTGATGTGAAGCTTACTGCACCCGCAAGCCATATCGTTGTTTGCAGCGGCGAACTGGTAAACGAATCAGAAGTATTAACTGCAACACAGATCAGCCGCCTTGCGCAGGCAAAAAAAAGTGATAAGACCGTAATGCTGCGTACGGAAAAAGAAGTGACCGAAACATCATCAAGGCCAAAAGCGAATACACTTACCTGGCACTACAAGATGACAAATGCAAGAGACATGGCATGGGCCAGCAGCAAGAGTTTTATCTGGGATGCTGCCAAAATAAATCTACCCAGTGGAAGATCATGTTTGGCAATGAGTGTGTACCCGGCAGAAAGTAATGGTGAAAAAGCATGGGGAAGATCAACCGAATATACAAAAGGCAGCGTTGAAAATTACAGCAAACGCTGGTTTGAATATCCTTATCCCTGGGCTGTTAATGTAGCCAGTAATATTGGCGGTATGGAATACCCGGGTATTGTTTTTTGCGGCAGCAGGGCAACCACTTCAGGGTTATGGGGCGTTACCGATCATGAGTTCGGCCATACCTGGTTCCCGATGATCGTTGGCAGCAATGAACGTGAATATGGATGGATGGATGAAGGATTCAATACTTTTATCAATACGATAGCGGGCGAAGATTTTAATAATGGAGAATATAAAGATCCTCCCGTAAATATGGAGAATACAGCAAAGTACATGTTTGGCGAAAGGTCAGAAGCCATCTTCAACACACCCGATGCGATGCTGGAAGGAAATATTGGCAATGCTTTATACGGCAAGCCGGGCTATGGATTAACTTTATTGAGGAATGAAGTATTGGGCGCAGATCGTTTTGATTATGCCTTCAGGGAATACATCAGGCGGTGGGCATACAAGCATCCTACGCCATGGGATTTTTTCAGGAGCATGGACAATGCGGCCGGTGAAGACCTTAGCTGGTTCTGGAAAGGATGGTTCGTAGAGAACTATAAATTAGACCAGGCCATACTTTCTGTAACATATGATAAAGGTGTTTTTGCTGACGGCGCCATAGTAACGATCGGTAATATGGACCAGATGGCAATGCCCGTTAACCTCTCTTACGAAACAAAGAGCGGGAAGAAAGGGAGCTTAAAATTGCCCGTGGAAGTCTGGAACAATACAAACATATGGAGAGTAAAACTGCCCACAACAGAAGAAGTAAAACGGGTAGAGATCGATGCGGCAAAGGTTTTTCCGGATATGAATTTTGGGAATAATGTCTGGCAATCTAATTGATTTTATGAGCGCTGCAGCTTATTACAACCATAAAATTTGGGCCGTGAAACCTTACATCCTCTTATTTTTTTGTTTTTTTACCGTAAAGAATGTTTTTGCCCAACACGGCGACTATGGTTATGGAAACAGCCAGGACATCATCAAACAAAACAGGGTAAAGACCTTAGCTATTTATTATTTCAGGAATGAATTAGACAGTACACTCACGGCTATCAATACTTTTGATTCATGGGGCAACCTTTTAAGCTACAAAAAATTTTCAAAGGATGGTAATGTCATAACGAGCGATACTTCTATTTACGATGCAAATCATTACCTCGTTAAAAAAATACAGTATGAAGGTAATAAGGAAAAACATGTAATGACCTACATAAATAATGCTGATGGAAAATTACTCAGTCAAACGGTTGTGGGTGATTCTATGTACTACTATAACAGCACAATTTATGATGAAAACGGCCGTCTTATAAAAGCCATAACTTATGGCAACAATGTGGATACCACTTTGTATAATTCTTTTTATAACAAAAAAGGATTGCTGGTTAAAAATATTATTCTTGATAAAATAAACGGAAATACAGTCATTACGACTGATTACAATGCTAAAGGGAGGATTGCATCAAAAAAGAAAGTTGTTCCCGGCTCGGAGTATTTTACAGTATTTAAATACAAACCAAATGGCGATAATTATGTAGTAACAACAACTGTTACTACCAA
>DATHEH010000401.1:0-11174 GCA_035318685.1 Ferruginibacter sp. | reverse complement strand
TAAGCATTGCCATGGAAAAGAGGTATAAAAATATTTAACGCAAAACAGAAAACCGCTTCTCAAAGGAAGCGGTTTTTTTTATGTATCCTTGCAATGGGAAGCACGTGGGCATTTCTTTAATCTTATAGGTAATGATATCAGCTTTACTCATTTTGGTTTTTGTGTTGGGTTATACGGCTATTGCTTTTGAGCATCCGTTAAAACTCAATAAGGCTGCTTCGGCATTAATTACCGGTGTTATTTGCTGGACGATCTATATCCTGCAAAGCGGGTCAGCGCATGTCGTAAGCGAAGAATTGCTCCATCACCTCGGTGAAATTGCCTCTATACTTTTCTTCCTTTTAGGAGCAATGACCATTGTTGAATTAATAGATTCTCACAATGGCTTTGACATCATTACCGAACAAATAAAAACAACCAGTAAGTCAAAACTATTGCTGATCATCATTGCCATTACTTTTTTCCTCTCTGCCCTGCTGGATAACTTAACTACAGCCATTGTGATGACATCGCTATGTGCAAAATTATTAAGTGAAAAGGAAGACAGGCTTTGGTTTGTGGGCATGATCGTTATTGCAGCAAATGCAGGCGGAGCATGGTCACCATTGGGAGACATTACCACCACCATGCTTTGGATCGGCGGGCAGATCACAGCACTCAACATTATGAAACAATTGATACTGCCAAGCCTTGCTGCCTGTATTCTCCCTGCCATCATCGTTGCTTACCGTTTCCGGGAACAACAAATTGTTGCCATGGCACAATCGGCAAGTACCTTTAAAGAAAAGCGTGATGGGAAGATCATTTTATTTTCAGGGATCGGGTTTTTAATTTTTGTACCGGTATTTAAAACCGTTACCCATTTACCGCCATTCATGGGTATGTTACTTGCATTAGGATTGATGTGGGTAATAACCACCATCCTCCATAAAAGTAAAGAAGCAGAGACTGCAGAACGGTTTACAGTAGGTAGGGCGTTACAAAAAATCGATACCCCCAGCATCTTATTTTTCCTGGGGATATTACTTGCTGTATCTGCCTTGCAATCTTTTGGCTTGCTCAAAGAGCTTGCAACATTTCTCAGCAGCACATTCAAAAATGATTACCTTATCGGTATTGCACTGGGATTGCTTTCTGCCATTGTTGATAATGTGCCGCTGGTTGCTGCATCACAGGGTATGTATGGCCTGGACACTTATCCTACGGATCATCCCTTCTGGGAATTTCTCGCATTAACAACCGGTACAGGCGGAAGCGCAGTAATAATAGGAACAGCGGCAGGTGTGGCTGTAATGGGCATTGAGCAGATAAAGTTCATGTGGTACTTAAAAAATATCGGCTGGCTGGCATTGATTGGTTTTGCAGCAGGGATATTGACCTTCCTTTTACAATTGAGTTTTATTGGATAGTTCCTCAAAAGTCTTTATGAAGTAATTAATACCCCGCCTTCGCCCCTCCAATATTCTCGATAGGGTGCCAGGTAGTTTTTATTTCCTGGAAGTCCATAATAAAGTAAGGTGACTGGCCTTCTTCATTTTGCCATTTCAATTTATCATACAACAGGATCCTTTTTACATTGAGTGCAGATTTTTCTTTGATCATTTTTTGTGTTTCTGCATCTGCTTCACAATAAGCGGTCGCATTCACATCCATATGATCGGCAAAGAAGGGCGCCAGTTCAGCAACTTTCCCGGTGAGGATATTTACAACACCGCCGGGCAGGTCAGAACTGTTAAGTACTTCAGCAAAGGTTACGGCGCAAAGCGGTTTTGTATTGGAAGCAAGAACGACACAGGTATTTCCGCCGGCAATAATGGGCGCAATCAGGGAAACCAAACCAAGCAATGAATCATTCTGTGGGGCAATGGCTGCAACAATACCCGTTGGCTCAGGAACCGAAAAATTAAAATGCGGGGAAGCAACAGGATTTACAGAACTGAAGAGTTGTTGGAATTTATCGCACCAGCCGCTGTAATAGATCAGGCGGTCAATGGCAAGATTAACTTCTTTTTCCGCCTGTGTTTTATTTGCATCCTGCTTTACCAGTTCATCCACGAATTGTGCTTTTCGTCCTTCCAGCATTTCAGCAATACGGTACAGGATCTGCCCACGGTTAAAAGCAGCCCTTCCGCTCCATCCGCCAAAAGCACCTCTGGCAGCGCCAACAGCATCACGAAAATCTTTTCTTGATGAAAGACAAACATTCGCCAGGTTTTCTCCTTTAGCATTTGTTGCTGTATAGTATCTTCCCGATTCTGTTCTTGGAAACTGTCCGCCCACATAGATCTTGTATGTTTTCAACACTTCAAGTCTTTTTTCAGGTAGATGATCACCTGTACCGTTGGTACTGAATTTAACTGCTTGTCTTTTTATTATTGTCTTTGCCATATTTTTTCGTTTAAAACGTTTAAGTCGTTTAATTCGTTTCAGTGTTCTTTTTTGCGCAAACCCTTTACATCTGATCTTAACAGATAGCTAATAAACTTCTGCAACATTATACTGATCCGAACCACTAACAAGTATAATTCCTCAAACTGTTCCTTAGTAATATATTTTCTATCTAATGCTCTGTACAATTGTGATCTTAATTCACCGGACGAACCTTTTGAATAACCCAGGAACAGTATGAATTCTCCTTTTGTTCCTCTTTCAAAACCCTCGGCAATGTTATCCATTACTGATCCTGAAGAACCCTCAATCTGGCCAATTAATCTAAAATTCCTTTTTAAAGAATCACTGTCGATGATTTTACCCAATTTATCGCACAACGTTCTGCTTACTTTCCATACATCTAAATCTTCAAACCTTTTAATAGTTGCCATTGAAAAATCGTTTAAAGGTTTAAATGTCGTTTAAATCGTTTAAGCCGTTGAGTTCTATAGACCGGCGTGGGCCGCTTTTTTTCTCAAACTTTAAACGACTTAAACGCTGAAACGTTTAAACGATATTCACATATGCTGATAACCCATGCAACCCACCCTCTCTTCCATATCCGCTTTCTTTATACCCGCCGAAAGGAGAAGAGGGATCAAATTTATTGAAGGTATTTGCCCAAACAACACCAGCCCTCAATTTCATAGTCATGTTAAAAATCTTTGAACCCTTGTCTGTCCATACACCTGCAGAAAGGCCGTAAGGGGAATTATTTGCTTTCTCTATCACTTCATCATCAGTTCTGAAACTCTGGATAGTCAATACCGGCCCGAAGATCTCTTCCTGTGCAATACGGTTTGACTGCGCAACATTGGTAAAGATGGTTGGCCTGCAAAAAAATCCTTTGCGTGGTATGGAGCAGGAACTTTGAAACATTTCTGCGCCTTCCTGCTGGCCGATCTTTATGTATTTATTGATGATGTCCAGTTGCGCTCTTGAATTGATGGCGCCAATATCGGTGTTCTTATCGATGGGGTCGCCAACTATCAAAGTTTCCAGTCTATCCTTTAATTTTCTTACCACTTCTTTTAATACGGATTCCTGAACATATAACCTGGAACCTGCACAGCACACATGCCCCTGGTTGAAGAATATGCCGTTGATAACACCTTCAACTGCCTGGTCGAGCGGCGCATCATCAAAAATGATATTGGCAGCTTTGCCACCCAATTCGAGCGTGGCTTTTTTATTTGTTCCTGCAATAGCTCGCTGAATTATTTTTCCAACGTCGGTGCTGCCGGTGAACGCAATTTTATTGATGTCGGGGTGGTTGACGATAGCAGCGCCTGTTGCTCCTGCGCCGGTAATGATATTTACAACGCCTGGAGGAAGGTCAGCTTCCTGTATGATCTCTGCAAGTTTCAAAGCAGTAAGGGGCGTGGTCTCTGCAGGTTTTAATACCACCGTATTTCCCGTTGCAATTGCCGGTGCGATTTTCCATGCAGCCATAAGCAAAGGGAAATTCCATGGGATTATTTGTCCTGCTACGCCTAATGGTTCAGTTCTACGGTTTGGAAAAGCATACTCCAGTTTATCTGCCCAGCCTGCATAATAGAAGAAATGATTGGCCGCAGTGGGCACATCAAAATCACGGCTTTCACGGATTGGTTTACCACCATCCAGTGTTTCTATCACTGCAAATTCTCTTGCTCTTTCCTGTAACATTCTTGCGATGCGGTAAATATATTTCGCTCTTTCCCTGGGTGGCATTTTTTTCCATACCCTGTCGTAGGCATCCCTGGCAGCTTTTACGGCTTTGTTCACGTCGGCGGCATTCGCTTCTGCCACTGATGATAATTTTTCTTCCGTTGCCGGGTTGATGGTATCGAAATACTTTTTGCTCAGCGGCTTTTCAAATTTGCCGTTTATGAACAGGTCGTATTGCGGAGCTATTTTGGCAGCGCTTTTACTTTCGGGAGCAGGAGAAAGGTTTCGTGCACTGTCGAATTTTAGTTTTAAAGTATTGTTCTTTACTGCCATTGTTGAAAATCGTTTAAGTCGTTTAATCCGTTTAAGTCGTTTAATGGTTTGCAAACGTTGAAACGACTTAAACGTTGCAACGTTTTAAACGTTATCAGTCGATTGAAAAATAGTTTGCTGATTGATATACACCTGTCTTCTGCTTCATCAACTGCATTAAAATATCATTTGCCAGGCTGCTTGCTCCAAACCTGAACCATTCATTGTTCATCCAGCCTTCACCAAGCACTTCATTGAGCATAACCAAATAGTGTAATGCCAGTTTTGCTTTTGAAATACCGCCTGCCGGCTTCATCGCAATTTTTTTTCCTGTCTTATAATAAAAATCACGGATGGCTTCTAACATCACCAATGTTACGGGCATGGTTGCGGCAGGAGAGATCTTTCCTGTTGATGTTTTAATAAAATCAGCACCGGCGTACATCGCTATATCGCTGGCTTTTCTTACTTTATCATAAGTGACAAGTTCGCCCGTTTCCAGTATCACTTTTAACCTGGCATCACCACAGGCTTCTTTTATGGCTGCTATTTCGTCAAACACATAGTTATATTCGCCCGATAAAAATTTTCCTCTTGAAATAACCATGTCCACTTCATCCGCACCATGCTGTACAGCATATTTTGTATCGCGGATCTTTACATCACGTGGTGCCTGGCCGCTGGGGAATCCTGTTGCAACTGATGCGACCTTTACGCCTGAATCTCCCAATGCCTGTTTGGCTACCTTCACCATGGAAGGATAAACACAAATGGCAGCAACGGTGGGCAGGCCCGGATAGGCATCATGCAAATGCAATGCTTTATAACAAAGCTGTTTCACTTTTCCTTCGGTATCTTTTCCTTCCAGGGTAGTTAGGTCGATCATGTTCAGGGCAAGCTTTAAGCCATTTATCTTGGTCTCATTTTTAATGCTGCGCTTGGTGAACCTTGATGCTCTTTCTTCAATACCCACCTGGTCAACGTGAGCTGATAAAGTGAAGTCGGGTATTATTTTAGTTACGATCATTTTAGTACGTTGAAAATCGTTTAAGACGTTTAAGACGTTTAAGTCGTTTAAGACGTTTAAGTCGTTTAAGACGTTAAGACCTCAAGCGATCTTTTAATTAATATCTCTACCGCGGCATTACTGTCTTTCGAGAATTCCTTTATCACCCGGTTGGCGATGATGGCATTTATGCTCAGGCATTCATGTCCCATCAGTTTTCCAAGTCCATATATTGCCGATGTTTCCATTTCAAAGTTAGTGATTCGGTGATTATTAAAACTGAAATGGGTGAGCTTATCAACAAGGCCCGGGCTGCTCAATCCCAGGCGCAATATTCTTCCCTGCGGACCAAAGAAACCCGGACAGGTTACGGTGATGCCTTTGTGATAACCTTCCCCGAATTTTTTCAATAGTATCTCACTGCAGCTGAAAGCGTACGGGTTGGTAATGGCTGTATCTAATTTTGCCTGGCTGATGAATGCTTCTGCCATTGCCGCATCAGCAGCTGTTTTTTCATAGCTGTAAAAATTCAGCAGGTTATCCAGTCCAAGCCCGTGCGAAGAAGCAACAAAGCTGTCAACAGGAATATCAGCCTGCAGTGACCCCGATGTTCCAAAGCGGATGATATTTAATTTGGTCAGCTCTTTTTTGATCACCCTTGTTTCAAAATCAATATTCGCCAGGGCGTCCAGTTCATTAAAAACTATATCAATATTATCCGGGCCGATGCCGGTAGAAATAACGGAGATATGTTTATTGCCAATGTACCCGGTGTGTGTAATGAATTCACGGTGCTGCAATTGGTGTTCGATCCTGTCGAAATGCTTACTTACCTTTCTAACACGGTCGGGATCGCCAACAACTATAATGGTATTGGCCAGTTCTTCGGGCCGTACGTCCAGGTGATAAATGCCGCCACGGCTGTTGATGATCAGTTCAGATTCCGGTATTCTTTGCATAGCTAAATCGTTATGGGATAAAGATAACCAAAATGCATTTGATGGTAGTGGTTCCGGTCGGTGAGGACGCCGACCCGGCCGTGGCCTTAACTCTCCATCGTCATATAATCCAGGTTGCCGTTCTCATCGGTATTGATCACCACCAAATAATTGGTGAGTTCTTTGCCAATGGAATAATCAAAGATGGCAAATTGATCTACGCTATCGGGATAAAGACCTACTCTTAACAGCCGGAGTTTTTTTAGTAATAGTTTAGACTGGTCAGCAGTTTTTGCAGCAGGTCCGACCAATTCATTAAGGTCATCTGTTGCCAGTTCTTCCAGGTGATGTTCCAGGTAAGAACGCACCGTATCTCCTTCCTCATCATTAAAATCATCCTGTATGTATTTCCTGTTGTTCAGGTCATGTATCCTTATGTTCTCGATAAAATGTTTTGTGATCTCTAATCTTTTAACGTCGATTGTAGCATTTTCAAAATTAAGGTCGACCTGCACTTCCGTATTATTGAAATCTATATCCACATCATAATATGCTTCCAGTGAGGAAGGGTTGAGAACGCCGAAATGAGGTAATTTGACACTTGCCATATTCAGAAAAGCTGCTTCTAATATTATTTTTTAATTAGTTTTTTAACCGGGTTTGCAGTCACCGGCGTTTCTTTGAACGGCATTCCAAGATGGTGCATCGTAAAGCTCCACATATCGGCTGCCTCATCTATTTGTTTAGAGGTGGGTTTACCTGCACCATGACCGGCATTCGTTTCAATGCGTATGAGCACAGGATTATCACCTGCATTATATTCCTGTAAGCGTGCAGCAAATTTAAAAGAATGCGCAGGTACCACGCGGTCGTCATGATCTGCCGTAGTAACCAGCGTTGCAGGATACCTTGTACCAGGCTGCAAATTATGGTAAGGTGAATATCGTGACAGGAAAGGGAAATGATCTGCAGAATCTGCGCTGCCATATTCTTTAACCCAGCCCCAGCCAACAGTAAATTTGTGAAACCTCAGCATGTCCATTACACCAACCGCCGGCAATGCTACTTTACAAATGTCGGGACGTTGTATCATGGCAGCGCCAACGAGTAAACCTCCGTTACTGCCGCCACGAATGGCGATCCTTGTTTTATTGGTATAATTTTTTTCAATGAGGTATTCTGCCGCATAAATAAAATCATCAAATACATTTTGTTTTTTATCGAGCATGCCGGCACGGTGCCATTTTTCTCCATATTCACTTCCGCCACGCAAATTCACGGAAACATATATACCTCCCTGTTCAATAAAAAATGCATTGCTGATGTTGAAAGATGGTGTGACTGCATTATTGAAGCCACCATAGCCATAAATAAGTACCGGGTTATTGGCATCCTGCTTCATTCCTTTTTTATAAGTAAGGAACATAGGAACCTTTGTTCGGTCTTTGCTTGGAAAGAAGACCTGCTCGGTCACAAAGTCAGCCGTATTTATTTTTAATGCTGTTTTGCGAAACAATATTGATCTGCCCGTAGCAATATCATACCTGTAGATCCGGGGCGGCGTGGTAAAAGAAGAAAAAGTATAAAATATTTCTTTATCTTTTTTCTCACCGCTGAAGCCGCTTGCTGTTCCGATGCCCGGAAGTTCTACTTCACGAACCAGTTTTCCTTCATAGGTATATTGCTGTATTTTGGTGGATGCGTCTTTAAGATAATGGGCAAACAAATAACCACCGGCTTTACTTACATCCTGTAGTGCCATGTCCTGCTCGGGGATAACAGTGACCCAATTCTCTTTTGCCATTCCCATGTCAGGCTTTTCCTCTTCTTCACCTTCCTCTTCCACCACAGTTTTAACGGCCCTTATCAATACTACTTTGTAATTAGGAGCGCCGTCATTGGTACGTACCAACAACTGGTTATCTATATTGTCAATAACATTTGATTCTGTTTCGAAGCCGGGAATGAGCACCACAAAGCGCTGGTGTTCGAAATTATTATTATCAATGAACCATATCTCGCTGCCGCTGGTGCCCTGTGAGGACGTGATCAAAAGATAACGGCCGTCTTCCGTTAAAGACACATTATAGTAACGCAAAGGACTGTAAATATCCTGGTAGAATAATTCGTCATCAGCCTGCTTTTTGCCAAGCTTATGATAGAAGACCTTATTGAACTTTGTTTGCCTGCTCATTTTTGAAGATTCATCAGGCTTGTCATAACCACTGTAAAAAAATCCTTCATCGCGTTGCCAGCTGAATCCACCGAACTTGATCCATACTAATTTGTCCTTCAGCATTTTTTTTGTTGCTGTTTCCATGATACGTACTTCTTTCCAGTCGCTGCCGGCTATGGAAACCGCAAACGCAAAATATTTCCCAGACCTGCTGAAGCTGTAGCTGCCCAATGCGGCAATACCTTCTTTGCTTAATGTGTTCGGATCAAGGAAAACTTCCGGCTTGCCGGCAATCCCCAGCTGCCGGTACATAACGGGTTGGTTTTGCAAGCCATCATTCTTAAAGAAATAATAATAGTTGCCTTTTTTTGAAGCGGAAGAGAATTTGGGATAATTCCACAGTTGCTTAAGCCGGCTCCGTATCTTTTCCCTGTTGGGTAATGTGGCCAGGTAATCGAAAGTTACTTTATTCTCTTCCTTCACCCATGCTTTTGTTGCAGCACTGTTGTCATCTTCCAGCCAGCGGTAGGGATCTTCTACTTTCCAGGCATTAAAATAGGTGTCAACAGTATCTACCTTTTTAGTGGCCGGGTATTTCAATTGGGCGAACACCGAAACCGGTATCAGAAGAAAAAGGAAGGAATATATTTTTTTCATTGTATAATAATTAAAGATCGTGAAGGAGGGTGGGTTCAGGCCGCTTTAAGTGTTTAGACCCCTTGAAAGGTTCAGGCCGCTTAAAGCGTCCCGACCATTCACCCGGTTCAAAAATACGCTCAACAGGCAAATCAAAAAAATGATCATTAGCCATGGTCCATTCTTTTCTTTTTGCGCAGACGCTTGGGTCCATACCAAAGCCAGAAGCCCGACAAGGTCAGCATGAGCAGCGAAAGCCCCATGATGGTAGTATAAGATAATTTGAACTGGTCCTTTTTGGTATTGAAGATTACGTCAAGGATGGTGCCGTCATGAATATGCTCAATGATGTCTGAACGGCGACGGTCAACCAGTAACACTTTGCCATTCGTTCCATCTAACTGAACTTCCCAATAGTCGTCTGCAAAAACAAATTTCACCGAACCTTTTTGCGGCCTGGCGTCGATCCTTTCAAGTTCAGGAGACAGTTTGGGAGAAACAGAATCGTGCAGGGCTCTTATTGCAATGTTCTGGAGACTGTCGAATGGCAGCCATGTTTTAAGGTCGGAAGAGATACCTTTGGAAGTAGGTGGAAGGATAATGCCCCATGAATTTTTCTTCCAGCCCAGTAACAGACCGCTTACCGAAACCACCAGGAAAAAAGCAAACAGGAATATCGCAATGGTGCGGTGTATCTTCCTGAAAACCCTTATCAGGTTTGCAGATTTATAATAAGGAGATGTTTTGGACGTCATCTAAATACAATTAGTTGTGCTGTTAATCTATACCAAGCGCTTCGAAATTCTTACCATGGCAATTATTACAATCTCCTGTAAAGATCGGGCGTAACATATGTTTAATGGGCTCTTTTACGCCGGGGGTTCCAACCAGGGTTGCAAATAAACCGCCTCCAAAATCGATCTCCTTTGTTGTAAAAAAATTACCCAATTTATCACCGGTAAGTGTGGCAACTAATTTTCCGCCTCCGCGGGGTTGTGTATACAATTTAACTACGGGATTCTTATAAATTTTCGACCGGTCCTCATCAAATACAGATCCTGCTACGGTGAAGCAACCCGAACCCTTACGGCCTTTTACGTGGCATGACTGGCAGTTGAGCCCGAAAAAATGACTGGTAATGCCATTGGGTTTGCTGATCATGACAGGCCCGCAATTTGTCATATCACCTTGTTCGGCAACGGCTGGCTGGGGTATTGCCACAAAGGATTCAGAAACTAAGATTATCGCAATAGCGGTAAGCAATAAAATGAACGTGATCTTTTTTCTGCGCATGCTCTTTATTTGAATAGGGTTAATTATGCCGGGTTAAAAATAAGCATTTTATGTAAGGGGGAATGAGGCCGGGTTGTGGATTAAACAAAAAAGCAGGATTTAATTTTTCATTAACCCTGCTTTTTTTTATTATATAATTTTTATTGCAACAATGGAATGGCCAGTTCGCTTACTGTATGCCATACTTATGTGCATATCTTTCAGCCAGTTGTTTTTGTTTATTGTTGAGGTTTACC
Organism: Ferruginibacter sp.; assembly: GCA_035318685.1. Taxonomy (GTDB): domain Bacteria; phylum Bacteroidota; class Bacteroidia; order Chitinophagales; family Chitinophagaceae; genus Ferruginibacter. Next base: position 497 of record DATHEH010000401.1, on the reverse strand, counting down.
TGACGCCCTTGTATAAATGCATGCGTAATGAGATTCGTTCTCATATCCAGTATATCGCCTTCGCTTACTACGATATTGGCATCCTTACCTTTTTCAATGCTGCCTGTTTTGTCGGCGATGCCCAAAATGGTTGCGGCATTCAATGTAATAGCGGTAAGGGCCTCTTCTTTTGTTAACCCATAGGCTACTGCAGTGCCTGCATTGAATGCGAGGTTGCGGTAGCGGGCGCTTTCATCATTATCATTGATGGTGAACAAAACACCTGCTTTTTGCAGCGCGGCAGGTGTTTTAAAAGGCTGGTCAATATCATCATCAACCATTGTTGGTAAATTATGCAGTTGGTTGAGTACAACAGGGATATTATTTTGCTTTAAGATATCCGCGATCTGCCAGGCGTCTCCTGCGCCTACCAGCACCACGTCAAAACCAAATTCTTTTGCAAAGTCAACAGCCAGCAGCATTTCTTTTACAATATTGCAATGAATGAAAAGCTTTTG
>DATHEH010000400.1:0-13478 GCA_035318685.1 Ferruginibacter sp. | reverse complement strand
GGGCCTTGTTGTTGCAAACGGTATCATGTATGCCAGCGAGCACGGCCCAAACATAGAAGATGAATTGAACATCATCGAAAAAAAGCGCAATTACGGTTGGCCTGTAGTTAACGGCCCATGCAATCAAATGGTGGAAGAAGCATTCTGTGATGCGAATAATGTGAAGGAACCCATCTGGAGCAGTGGTAATGGTACGCTTGCAGTTTGCGGGTTGGATTACTATAATAACAACCGTATTCCGGCATGGCAAAACTGTTTACTTATGCTGAATTTAAAAGATGCCAGCATGCGTGTGCTGAAATTGAGTGCGGATGGCAGATCTGTAACAGGCCAGCAAACTTTTTTCAAGAACCGCTTTGGCCGTTTGAGGGACCTATGCATCTCACCGGCAGGCAGGGTTTATATATGCTCCAGTAATGGAAGCAATGCTGATGTATTGGTGGAGATTTATAAACCATAGCTATATCTTTGTACAGGTTACCAGTGATCAGCGCTTAACCCGCTCTTCCGTATTTATAAAAGAAATTTATGCAAACCGTTTTTGTAGTAGACGCAATCAGAACTCCGATAGGCAAATATGGAGGATCCTTAAGTGGGATAAGACCCGATGACCTTTTGGCCCATGTTATAAAGGTTTTGGTGAACAGGAATTCTTCCATTGACCAGGAAGCGATCGAAGATGTGATAGCAGGTGCGGCTAACCAAAGCGGTGAGGACAATCGTAATGTTGCCCGAATGGCGGCACTGCTTGCAGGGTTACCGGTATCGGTGGCAGGCAACACCGTAAACCGTTTATGTGCAAGCGGTCTCCAGGCAATAATGGATTGTGCCCGGGCGATCGCCTGCGGAGATGGAGAGCTCATGATCGCATGTGGAGTGGAAAGCATGACAAGGGCTCCCTTCGTTATGCCAAAAAGTACAGGTGCATTTGCAAGAGAACCGCAAATTGCCGATACAACACTGGGCTGGCGCTTTGTAAATAAGAAGCTTTCAGAAATGTACTACCCGTACACCATGGGCGAAACCGCAGAGAACGTAGCCAAGCGATGGAATATAAGCAGGCATGCACAGGATGAATTTGCCATGGAAAGCCAGCAGAAATATGAAAAGGCTTTCTTGGATAATAAATGGAATGACGAGATAACGCCGATGCAGGTACAAATAGGAAAAGAGGTTTATGATTTTGAGAAAGATGAACACCCGCGTTTATCGAGCATGGAAAAACTGCGCCAATTAAAACCTGCTTTTGCAAAAGACGGAACTGTAACCGCCGGTAACAGCAGCGGTATAAATGACGGTGCTGCCGCCATGTTACTGGCAAGCGAAAAAGCGGTTAAAAAATATGGACTGCAACCCATGGCCATGATCAAAAGCATGGCTGTTGCGGGTGTTGATCCTGCGATAATGGGTATTGGCCCGGTACCTGCTACAAAGAAAGCACTCCAAAGAGCGGGAATAACTGTGGCAGACCTTGACCTTATTGAATTGAATGAAGCCTTTGCATCACAATCCATTGCCTGCATACATGACCTGGGGCTTGACCTTGAAAAAGTGAACGTGAACGGTGGAGCTATTGCCCTTGGCCATCCGCTTGGTTGCAGCGGCGTGAGAATTTCCACTACCTTATTACATGAATTAAAAAGACGAAAAGGTAAATACGGTTTGGCCACCATGTGCATTGGCGTGGGGCAGGGGTCAGCAATAATTTATGAAGGCTTATAATTTATACAATAATTTTTTTACCAGCCTGAAATTGATCGCAACTGATAAGACCAGCAATAATGATGCTGTTGCAAAAACGATCCAGTTAACAATTGGCGATAAGTTCTCCCTGTCTTTCATAACAAAATGCTGGAAGCTCCATTGTAATAGAACAGTTATCACCACCGCCATAATGATCACGACAATATAAACCGGTACCCATTTTTTTGCAACAGTTTTGCTCAGCCACTCTGGTGAATACCCGATGGTCAAAAGTAACTGGAGGTTCTCTTTGCTTTTTGCGATCATTAATTGCAGGTAAAAAGAAAATAATACCATGGCCAGCAATACTACCAATATGCCGAAGCCCGCAAGACCTGTTACGATCATCTGTAGCACTTGTTTTACACGCCCGAATTTCGTCTTGTCTTTATTGATGTGATACTCTTTTTGCTGAAGAAAACTTAATAACTCCGGGTTATTGGCATCCTTTGTTTTTAAGAATATCCTTGAAGGATTGCTCTTTTCTTTATTGCCAAATTGCTGGTTGGCCCATTCCAGGAAATTCCTGGGAACCAGAACAGAGTTGATACGGTCACTCACAGCAACAATATTCCCGCGAAAAGTTTGTGTGCCCGAATTACCGATGAATTCCAACTGCACGATAATTGTAGACAGGGTTTTTTCGGAAACCTGTGGCAGATCGCGGCTTGGGGCGAAAACGGTATTGTATAATTCCAGGTAATCGGATGAAATGATGACGGGTACCAGTGTCTGCCCTTCTTTCCAGTTGAAAGCAGGGGGTATGGTGTCAATGAAATTTTCATCTATTGCTTCCAGGAACATATCTGCAGTAAAAGGAACAGCGCCGCCACCGGTAGCTTTTACTAAAAATTTATTAGCCACGAGCCCGGTCGCATCATCAATAAGCGTTGAGTTTTTCAGTTCACTCATGTCAGCTTCATTGAAACTATGGTCCTCCGCCATATTCTCATTGGTCACTTTTTTTGTTATGGAGATATAATCATAGCCGTCTTTCTTCGCATTTTTATTTTTTAAAAGCGCATCTATATTGATATACATCTGGATGGAGCACAGCAATAACAACACGCCAATACCCAGCCCGATATAACTCAGCCAGCGGGACGACCTGTTCTGGTCCGTGGTTAAAAAAGGGGCGATATGTTTGAAAGATAAAGCCATTATAAATCCAATATTCTGTCTGCTTTAAAATGTGCTGTTTGTCTGAGGTCTGCTAAAATAATAGCTGCTTTCCTCATGCTGCATTCTTCTTCGATCAGTTCCAAACCTGTTTTCCGGTTGTTGTCATCAAGGTGACTGAAGGGCTCATCCAGTAATAAAAAATCAAAGGGTTGTAGCAAAGAACGTATGATGGCAATGCGTTGCTGTTCGCCATAGCTGCAGGTCTTGCAAAGTTTGGTCAGCTTACTTTCAATACCAAGGCGCCTTGCCATTGCCGCGATCTTATTCTCCGGATGAAAAGAATTCAGCTGCCTCTTTATTTCCAGGTTCTGTAAAACGGTTTGATCCGGGAAAAGCCGCAGGTCCTGGAAAACGATGCTGACATGTTTTTGACGGTATGCCGCAAAGTCTTCTGCGTCGAAGCTCCGGATATTTTTTTTATCGTAAACAATTTCACCGCTAAAATCCTTTCTCATACCATATAAAAAATGAATGAGGGAGGTCTTACCACTTCCGCTGGGTGCAATGATCTGTATTTTTTCTGCAGGGTGAAATACGATGCTTTTATTCCATACCTGTGATGAAGCGATCTTTTCCTGCTCAATAAAAGTGGGCGCAACCTGTTGCAGCGATATTTGCATTATGGCATAAATTAAAAAGCCGCTATAATAAATTATTATAGCGGCTTTAAACTGTATTATTTATTTTGTGGTGCAGGTGTAATGCTCACAGCGGTATCGATCATAAAGTCTTCCATCCTCCCGGAAGCTTCATCCTTTTTCTTTCTTTCATCCGCCAGGTAACCCAACTTTCCCAGGTATTGGTTGAGTTGCTTTAAACTGTTGGTTGATTTGTCAAGAAGGTTGACTTCCATACTATAAGAAACACCGCCATCATTGTACTTTCCCCCTGACATGTACACGTTATCCCACATTTTTAAAGAAGCATCATAGGCAATTTTTGCGCTGCTGTCCTTTGTCATACTTGTTTCCATGGCTTTCATTATATATTGCAGGTTAACATACCCGCCAAAAGGATTTCCGCTCAGCTTACTTATAAAATCAAAATTATTCTTACTGGTCCCGGCAATATAGCTGTCTACGGCCGTCTTTGAATTACCTATCGCAAAATAATCTGCACTTGTACTATAAGCAATCCCCGGCAACGTCATCATTGTCATTCCTAAAGAATCACCCGGCTTTGGTCCGAGTATTTTATTTCCTGCGGCTATTAATTTATTAAATGCTTCCTTATCGCCTATGGATGCTGAAAATAACACGTCGGGTGTTGTTGAATTATTCGTTATTACCCTATCCTTGCCATCCCCGCCCGGAAAACTTATTGAATCTGTTTTACTTCTAAAGTCGGTTACAGCGATCAAAATATCTCCCTTATTTGCTTTAATAAAATCATCCAGGTTAAAACCAAGCTGCGCAAGACCAAGGTTTGCCAATCCGTCCATGCCCATCGCCTTCAACAGTTCCTTTATTCCTTCGGGTTTAAAATTCATAGCTAAAACTGCTGCTACATCTTTTGAAGGAATGCGTTTCAGCATATCTTCATTTATATTTCCCCCACTGTATTTTTTCAAAATATCATCCAATAATTTACCGGCATAGGCCTTATAGTCGATGGTTATTTTTCCATTCTCAAAATTTGCAGTGGCTGCTGTAACAGAACCTTCAAATAATTTCTCCAGGTTCATCATGGCCATACCGGGCATAGCTGTAAGTTCTTTGTTCATTTCCTGGGAGTTCATCCAGAAATGAATGTCGCCGTCTTTTTTCATGAGCGCAGTGAATTTTTCATTGCTGCCCAGCGAGTTCTTTTCTTTAAGATCAAAGATATTTTTGCATGCAACGCCAATATCCCTTGCACTCTTGTCACCGGTCATGCCAGCTGGGCTCCCAGGAAAACGGCCCGGGCTAAAATTAAAATGAGGGGCATCAAACACGTATACGAACCTGTCTTTGTTCCAGCCAACACACAAAGGCGCCCGGCTGATGTAACTGATCCCATCCTTTTCACTCTCCGTTCCCGGATTCCCTGCTCCATGTTTGGTCACTTCCAGGTTAAAGGCCTTGAATTTTGCGGCGTCTTTGATGTTTCCCTCAAAACCTACCAGCGTACCCAGGGAATCTTTTTGTACAAAAAAGAGAAGGTCACTTTTAATATCGATACCACTGTTGTCGGGATCGTTCAGGATATTTTTTACGAAAGCCGGAACTGTACTGTCGGCATAAAGCTTCTGGAACAACACATTTCCTTTTATTTCTTCCCAGGGAAGTTTACCGGAAAGCGATTTTCCATTCATGTGCACAACAATGGAGGCATTAGCAGGTATAAGCTTTCCCTGTTTGTTGGTTTTGCTGCAGGAAGCCAGCATGAAGAGTATTGCCATCAACGGCAATAAGCGTGTTAGTGTACGTATCTGCATAAAGTTTGTTTTTTAATTAATGCTTAATAGTATGAATAGTGACCTTTATTAACTGTTAAAAAAATCCGGTAACGCATCAAAGGCAACAGGCCTTTGTTCGCCTGTTGAAAGATCTTTTACCTGGCAATTACCTTCTTCCATTTCCTTGCTGCCAATAATTACAGCAAAAGGAATATTTTTCTTTTCCGCGTAGGCGAACTGTTTTGCAATCTTGGTTTCCTCGTGGTACAGTTCGGATGCAATGCCTCTGCCACGTAACTGCTGCATGATGCCAAATGCGAAAGCAGCTTCTTTCTCTCCCATGTTGAAAAATAAGGCCTTTGTGCTTACCTGCAAATTTTGTGGAAATAAATTTAATTCTTCCATTACATCATAGATCCTGTCTACACCAAAACTGATACCAACCCCGGGTATATTGGGAACGCCAAACAAACCGGTGAGGTCATCATACCGGCCACCGCCGCCGATGCTGCCCATGTTTATTTCAGGAGGAGCTTTGGCTTCAAAGATCATCCCGGTGTAATAATTCAATCCTCTTGCCAGGGTAAAATCAATCACCAGGTTCATGTTACCTGATTGACGCGAAAGGAATCCTATTTCGTCAATTCCCTGTTTGCCGGTTTCGGTGGAACTGGTCAATGCTCTTATTTGTAAAAGTTTTTCTTCATTGGTGCCGGTGATATTCAGGTAGTCTTCTATTATCTTTATTTGCTTATCATCCAAACCACGCTGTTGCAATTCTTCTTTTACTTTTTGGAGGCCAATTTTATCTAGTTTGTCAATGGCAATGGTGATATCCATCATTTTATCAGCACCTCCGCATAACTCCGCCAGTGCGGCCAGGATCTTCCTGCTGTTGATCCTTAATTCGTAGTTTTTAATCCCTAATTGAACGAAAACCTGATGGTAGATATTAGCCAGTTCAACTTCATTCAACAATGAAAGGCTGCCAACCACGTCCGCGTCACATTGCGTGAACTCACGGTAACGTCCTTTCTGCGGCCTGTCGGCACGCCATACGGGCTGTATTTGATAACGCCTCAAAGGAAAGACCAGCCTGGTATGGTTCATGGCAACGTACCTGGCGAAAGGAATGGTAAGGTCGTATTTTAAGGCCCGTTCCGTAATATCCGGACTGCTTTTTCCATCCAGTATCTTTTCGAAACCGGCTTTTGATCTTTCAATATTTTTTTCATTACCGAGGCCATTGTTGAGTACTTTGAAAATAAGTTTATCTCCTTCCTCGCCGTATTTCCCCATCAGGGTGTCCAGGTTCTCCATTGCCGGTGTTTCCAGCGGTTCAAAGCCGTAGAGCTCAAATACATTTCGTATTGTAGAAAATATATGATTACGCTTCCGTACTGTTTCTGCTGAAAAATCCCTTGTGCCCTGCGGTATTGATGGTTTGGCCATTCTCCTTTATTATTTTGAATATTTTTTTACAATATGGTCACAGGTGTCACTGATGATATCATATACTTCATGGTAACCTGCTTCCGGTCCATACCATGGATCGGGCACATCACGGTTCTCTCCCGGGTAACTTTCATTGAGGAACAGTTCCACCCTTTTGCCATCGAATTTATTTTTGCTGATCCTTTTCATTTCTTCCAGCACGTCAGCAGCCATCGCGTAAATAATATCGTATTGCTCAAGATCTGTCGCACAAAACCGCCTGCTTTTTTGTTTGCTGATATCGATCCCGTTTCGGCCGGCCACTTTAATGCTTAAATGATGCGGGGCCTCCCCGGTATGGTAACCATTTGTACCAGCACTTTCTACGCTCCAGTTCAAACCTGCCTTCCATGCTTTCTCCTGTAATATACCTTCTGCCAATGGGCTGCGGCAAATATTGCCCAGGCATACCATTAAAATTTTCATGGCACAAATATAAGCTCTGGGAGGCAAGCTGCAAGCTACAAGCCGCAAGAGGGTAGGTAATTAAATAAGCTTCTTCCAGTGCGCTTCCCCCTTGTGGCTCTTACCCTGGTAGCTTCCTTTTATGGAATTCGCTAACTCTCACATCTTACACAGGAACACGGCGCCGGTTTTGATCTTATTTTTTCACGTCAAAACCAACTATATGAACAAGGAACTCATCATGAAGAGTGATGTTATAGACATTCTTTTCGAAAACAGGAACAAGGCTTATGGGGCATACGACCTGCGTAAACATTATACAGAGCGCCTGAATAAAGCATTTATAATTATGTTGATCATCGCCGGGGGATTCGCTGCATTTATTCTCTTGGCTAGGAACCCGGCCGTGTTAGATGCAATGACCTTTCAAATTCCGGAGACCGTAATTCCTTCCATCAGGGATGAAATTAAAAAGCCTGAGATCAGGCAACCTCAGGTAAGGCCACAGCAACAAACTACCATCAGCGCACAACAAAAATTAGCCAAACCGGTGATCGTTGATGATCCTGCAAAGTCAGAAAAAATAAAAAATATAAATGACAATATTGCGATTGGCAGCACTACAGTCATAGCCCCGCATTCAGGACCTCCTTTAGTTCAACCTCCTGTAACCGGTAGTGGAGGAAATCCTGTTCCTGATCCTCCAAAAATTGACAGAACGATCCCTGTTGATCCGAATACCGTAGATGTATTACCTTCCTACCCTGGTGGTATGGATGCCTTGCGGAAGTTCCTGGAAAAACACCTCCAGAACCCAAGAGACCTGGATGAAGGCGAGTCAGTGACAGTAAAGATAAAATTTGTAGTGGGCTATGATGGTAAGCTGCAAAGCTTTGTAACCGTGCAGGATGGGGGAGCAGAATTCAATAGGGAAGTGATCAGGGTACTGAAAAAAATGCCGGAATGGGTACCCGGAAAAGCGGGGGGTGAGGCTGTGGCGGTTTATTATACTATTCCTGTAAAGTTTGTGTCCGCAAATTAATTGTACGTGTAATTTTTGTAATTTGGCAGTTCGTTTTCTCAAGGGCGATGAACCTGGTCTTAATAAGGAATAAAAAATAATATGGCACTGGAAGAATTTGAAAAGGAACAACCAAACGAAAGGGAAAAAGGATATATACGCATGCGCAGTATAATGGATTATGGCATGGGGATATTATGGACCGGCCTGGGTATATTTCTTTTCTTCATAAAAAGTTTCAGCCTTGACCTGGCTTCACGCTTTGATTCCCCGGCGATCAAAACGTTTTCTGTTGTTTGCGTTATTTACGGACTATTCAGGATATACAGGGGTTATAAGAAAAATTATTTAAGGGATAGATGAACAGGAAAAATCTTAGTGTTATAAAAAAATATGGTATTGCCGTTCTGCTGACCTGGGGCTGTTTCGCCGGTTGTAAAGAGGATACGAATAGCCTTCCCGATACCATTAAAAGCGGAACCATACATATCAGCGTGGATGAATCTTTTAAACCCGTAATTGAAGAACAGATACAGGTTTTTGAAAAATCTTTCCCGGGAACAAAGATCATGGCACATTATAAGACCGAAGCCGATTGCTTAAAAGATCTTTTCCGCGACAGTTCCAACCGTATGATCATTGTTACGCGGGGCCTGACAGATGATGAGGAAGAATATCTAATAGACAGCCTGAACTATACACCACACTGGAATGACATTGCAAGTGATGCCATAGCGATTGTGGTGAACAGTAAAAGCAACGATACACTGTTTGATATCGATCGCTTAAAAAACCAATTATCAGGAACAGCTCACAGGGAACAAACAGTTGTATTCGACGGTCTGAATGCAACGAGTACTGTTCGTTTTGCTATTGACAGTATCCTGCACGGAAAAAAATTTGACACCAGCGTGGTAAAAGCAGTAAAAAACAGCCAGGAGGTTTTGAACTATGTTGCAGAAAATGAAAATGCCGTAGGCTTTGTTGGTATAAGCTGGATCGGTAACCCGGAAGATACCGCACAGGTGAATATGTTAAGAAAAATAAAAATAGCCTATGTTGCCTGCAACGGCTGCATTGATTCTCCATATGTAAAACCAATGCAGTTGAGCATCTTAACAAAGCGATACCCTTTGGTACGTGGTTTGTATTACATACTCAAAGAAAATTATGATGGCCTGGGAACAGGTTTTGTGAATTTTATGAAGTATGAAAGAGGCCAGTTGATCTTTAAAAGAGCATACCTGGGAGCGAAGATGGGATTTGGGATCAGAAATGTTAAGATCAATGAAAAGTTGTAGAAAGATTAATCAGATTTTAATCCCAGTCAATAAAAGGATGTCTATATAATTAATATCATTGTAAAGTCTAAAAGGAAAATAAAATGAAGAAGATAAAATCTATGCTGTTCCTCCTGGTTGCTGTACTGGCAGTAAACTTTGGTAAAGCCCAGAGTATTGAAGAAGGCAAGAAATTTTTGTACTATGAAAAATACATCAGTGCAAAAAATGTTTTCCAGCAATTGGTGAGCGCCAACCCCGGCAATGCCGATGCAGCGTATTGGCTTGGACAAACATTAATAGCCCCCGATGAAGATAAAGATATCGCTGCTGCAAAAGAAGTATACCGTAAGGCTTTGGCCGCAAACAGCAACAATCCTTTATTGATCGCCGGTATGGGTCATATTGAATTGCTGGAAGGCAAAACACAGGATGCCCGTAACAGGTTTGAAACCGCCATAAGTCTTAGCCAGGGTAAGAACATTGCTGTATTGAATGCAGTTGGTTTTGCCAATGGAGATTTTGATTCTAAACTGGGCGATGCGGGTTACGCCGTTGAAAAACTAAAACAGGCCACTAACCTGAAAGGTGGTGCTAAAGATGCCGAGTTGCTTTCTAACCTTGGCGATGCATACCGGAAGCTTGGTGACGGCGGAAGCGCACAACGTACCTATGAGGCAGCGCTTGCAGCCGATTCGAAGTATGCACGTGCAATGTACCGTATAGGGAGGATCTACCAGACCCAGGGCCCGTCACAACAGGAACTTACTATTAAGTATTATAATGATGCAATTGCATTGGATCCTAATTATACGAGGGCATACTGGACATTGCACCAGTTACTTTACGAGTCAGATGTGGTACGGTCCGCAGCATACCTGGATAAATATTTAGCAGCTAAAGGTTCTGATGAATTGAATGCATGCTTCTTAAAAGCACAGATGAAATTCGCACAGGGTTTGTTTGCAGAAGCTATTACTGCTTCTGAGGCTTGTATAGCCGGCAATCCAAACCCTTACCCGAATTTGTATGGCTTAAAAGCATATTCTTCTTATAAAATGGGTGATTCGGTAAATGCCAAGTCTGCATTTGACCTGTATTTTCAAAAGCAAAAGCCTGCAAAGATCGGCCCGCGTGATTACTCTACTTATGCAGAGGTATTATTAAAATTCCCGGGTAACGAAGCCCTGGCCGGTACATATATAGAAAAGGCTGTTGAAGCAGACAGCACAGAAGCAGGTAAAGTTGCCTTTTTAAAATCAGTTGCTGTTTCCTATGAAAAAAGGAATATGTATAATGAAGCTGCTGATTGGTATAAGAAAATACTTGCCATTAAAAAAATGCCAAGCAAGACAGATCTTTATAATGCAGGATATGGATATTACAGGGTAAGTAATTTCCCGCCTGCTATTGAGATATTCAATTTATATACACAAAAGTACCCGGATGATATCTTCGGATACTATATGATGGGTAAGTCACTTTGGGGAATTGATACCGTAATGGCTATGGGTCTTGCCAATCCATCTTTTGAGAAAGCGATACAGGTTGGAGAAGCGTATACTGATAAATCGAAGATCATACCGCATTTAATGGGCAGTTATAAATACATGATCGCTTATGCAGCCAATATCGAAAAGAATAAAGAGCTGGCATTAAGTTATGCGGATAAGGCTTTATTGATCGACGCCACAGATAAAGAAGTAATAGCAAACAGGGAAGCCATTGGCAAATCTGCCTTAAAGCCCGGACCAAAATCTTTTCCAAAAGCACAGAGTGTGTCTGTTGGTGCGGATGGTTCCATAACAACCACGGGTAATGACGGATCAAGTACCGTTATTACAAAAGGAGGCAAGATCACTACCATAAAGGATGGAGTAACCACCATCATAGAAAATGGAAAGGTAACTACCATTGGAAAGGATGGTAAAGTGGTCACTGTACCTGCGGGTTCAAAGATCCCTGCTCAAAAACCAGGTACGCCAAAAAAGAAATAAAGCTTAAAAAGAAATAAAGGAACCCCGTTATCAAAAATGATAGCGGGGTTTTGTTTTTCTGTTATTGAATATTGACCCTGCTACCGTATTTTTGCCGATAATTAGAAGGGTACATTTTATGGAGTTTTTTTTATTACAGGCTACCGACGTAAATAATGCGGCAAATTACCTGCCCATCGCACTTCAAATGCTGTTTGCGATAGGGCTGATAGCGACCATAATGGTGGTTTCCAATTACATCGGCCCCAAAAGAAAAACCTCAGATAAACTCCAGAACTTTGAGAGCGGGATAGCAATAAAAGGCAATGCACGCCATCCAATGGCCATTAAATACTTTTTGGTCGCTATTTTGTTTGTATTGTTTGATGTGGAAGTGATCTTTTTTTATCCTTATGCTGTAAACTTCAGGGAACTGGGGTGGGATGGTTTTGCAGCAGTAGTGGTATTTGTTTCGCTTTTCATAGCAGGCCTGGTTTATATATTTAAAAAAGGTGCTTTAAAGTGGGAAGAATAGCGATTTGAAAATTTTTCAATTTGGAGATTGGAAGATGGGGTGTTTTATATGACCGGTGTTCATCTCCAAATTTTCAAATCACCAGATCATCAAATTAAAAATTATGTCTCGTCCGGTACAATATAATAACTACGTAAAATTCGAAGGGATCCCCGAAGGATACATGGGAGAAGGTTTCATGGCAACAAATTTTGAAAAAGTTGTCAGCCTTGCCCGTAAAAATTCTATCTGGCCCCTGCCTTTTGCAACCAGCTGTTGCGGAATCGAATTCATGGCAACTATGGGAAGCCATTATGACCTTGCCAGGTTTGGCTCAGAAAGGGTGAGTTTTTCTCCACGCCAGTGCGACCTGTTAATGGTTATGGGAACAATTGCGAAGAAAATGGGGCCAATCGTAAAACAGGTTTACCTGCAAATGGCAGAGCCACGCTGGGTTTTAGCGATGGGTGCCTGTGCCTGTAGTGGCGGCATCTTCGACAGCTACCCGGTATTACAGGGGATAGACCAGATCATACCCGTAGATGTGTATGTACCTGGTTGCCCGCCAAGACCCGAAGCTGTTTTAGACGGTTTTATGAAGATACAGGACCTGGTAAATGCAGAAGGATTGAGAAGAAGACATAGTGACCAATATAAAGATCTGTTGGCAGGATACGGAATTCAGTAAACCCCCTCCGCCCCCTAAAGGGGGAACTGGGGTTGACGAAATTAAAAGATGCAAAAGCCCTTTAGGGGTTTGGGGTTATGACAAACGAAACAATAAAACTAAGGCTGACAGAAAAATTCCCTGATGTTCTTACCAACTGGCAGGAACCCTATGGTATGTTAACTTTTACTGCCCCGAAAGACTTTAATTTAAAAGTTCTCCAGTTTTTATACGATGATACGGAATTAAGATTCCGGTTCCTTACCGATCTGCAGGCTGTGCATTACCCCGACAGAACAGGAGAGGAACTGGCCGTAGTATATCATTTGCACAACCTTGTTGATAATGTAAGGATACGGTTTAAAGTTTTTACAGACATTACAAAACCCGATGTATTTAGCGCCTCTTATTTATACCAGGCGGCTAACTGGATGGAAAGGGAGACCTATGATTTTTACGGGGTGAATTTTTTAGGACACCCGAATTTGATAAGGATATTGAATGTAGATGAGATGGATTACTTCCCCATGCGAAAAGAGTTTCCATTGGAAGAACAAACGAGGGTGGATAAAGATGATGAGATGTTTGGAAGATAAAACCAAGTCAAAAGGCAAAAGTAAAAACCCAAAACTACCGGAGCGGTTCTTAACTTTTAGCTTTTGATTTTTAACTTTTGACTTTAACTATGAGCGATCATATTCTTTTACCGGAAGGTTCAATTGAAAAGCAGACAACCACGCTTAACCTGGGGCCAACGCACCCGGCCACGCATGGTGTGTTTCAGAATATACTGGAGCTGGATGGTGAACGCATTTTAAA
>DATHEH010000399.1:0-6615 GCA_035318685.1 Ferruginibacter sp. | reverse complement strand
AAAATTTAATAGCTCCTGCTTTTACAATTGCATTACTGGGTGGTATTGAATCTTTATTATCTGCAGTTGTTTCGGATGGTATGATTGGAGGTAAACATAAATCCAATATGGAACTGGTTGCCCAGGGAACAGCAAATATTTTCTCTTCTTTATTTGCTGGTATTCCTGCTACAGGAGCCATAGCCCGTACAGCAACCAATGTAAAGAACGGGGGACGAACACCCGTTGCAGGTATAGTACATGCCATTACATTACTGCTGATAATGCTCTTTGTTGGTAAGTGGGCATCTCTGATACCAATGGCCACACTGGCAGGTATATTGGTGGTTGTGGCTTATAACATGAGCGAATGGGAAAGTTATGTTTCCGTATTTAAAGGCCCGCGAAGTGATGTAGCTGTATTGCTCACAACTTTCTTACTGACCGTATTGGTTGATCTGACAGTAGCTATTGAAATTGGTATGGTACTGGCTGTCTTTCTGTTTATGCGTGAAATGATAAAATTCAGCAATGTAAGTGCATTGACAAAAAACTTAGATGACAATTTGAATGAAAAAGATATGTATGCTATTGGAAATTTTAGCATTCCTGAAAAGGTAGAAGTGTTTGAAATCACAGGACCTTTATTCTTTGGGGCAGCATATAAATTTAAAGATGCCATGAAGTTTATTGAAAAACCCCCTGAAATACTTATTCTGCGAATGCGGCAGGTTCCTATAATAGATGCAACCGGAATAAGGGTTTTAGAAGAAGTATATAAAGATTCTAAACATAGGGGTACAAAATTAATTTTGTCGGAAGTACATAGTGATAAGGTGAAAGAAGAATTGAAAAAGACCAGGCTATTATTTGCTATTGGGAAAGCAAATGTAACGGATACATTTCAGGAAGCAATAAACAGGAGTAGAGCAATTTTAAACATACTTTGAATTTACTATTTTGGAGCAACCGGTATACAAAAATTTGTTACAGGAAACACCATCTGATGAATGAGGTTATGCTTGAGATTTCACGGCCTACCCAAAATACCCCGCAATATATTTCCCGGGAATTTTCTTCAGGAGATGAGGATAAACTGTGGTATCACAGACCAGCATAAATGCCCCTGATTGTGCAGTTTGGCTGCCGCACTACTCACCTAAAAGATAGGGAAAAATAATAAGATTTGACAGATGGATGGGAATAAAAAACGCTATAAAAATTTTATTTATAGCGTTTTGTTCGAATTTACCAGTGGAGCTGCAGGGAATCGAACCCTGGTCCAAACATATTCGCCGTAAGCTTTCTACATGTTTATTTATGCATTAGTTGTCGGGAAACGGCAGGAGCATAACAAACCAACCGGATCCTTAGATGGATGGTCTTAAGCAATGGTCACATCATTCCATTACAGCATCCCGTTTTGTTTTTGAGTCGGCGGAAGAACATGGTAACAGGACAACCTGTTCAACGGCCCTAATGGATGCTAATCTATCGATTAAGCAGCCATGGCATACTGTGTATTGCCATTTGAAGTTTTCGTATTCTGATTAAAGTGCTAATTACGCAACGCACTACATGCTTACACTTACAAAGATCTATGCTGTCAAAACCGGTCAGCCCCGGGATAATTAATTGTTTACAAAAATACTGAAACAAATCTGTAATGGGTTAAAACAGGAAGAAGTGGCTGTTATAAAAAACCAAATTCTAATATAGCTGTCTACCTGTTTCTACCTTCAACCCCTTGCCGGCTCAACCATCCATATAATTTAATTTAAAACCTTTGCTGGTGTTAAAAAACTGAACTAATTTGGTTGACTATATAAACAACAACCAATAACTGCTAAATTTTAACAATGAGAAAATTTTTACTATTCCTGCTTACCGGGGTATTGCTTTACTCCTGTATTTCAACCAGATCACAAAAAGAAAGAGAAAAGAAAGAGAACGGAAAGTACGATAACCCGATGGTGAGAGACCAGCAGGCAGCTGATATGCTCAAGGACCCTGCATTGGGATATGTACCATATGATCGGCTGATGAAAGCGGTAGACCAGACAATTGATATGAAGATGAACGGGCCTTTCCCTACATCACCTAATAATTTAACGACGCCGTTAGCCTGGCAGGAACGTGGCCCGGTATACGATAGCGTGGGTCCATCAAATGGTAATGGCCGCGGCGGTGGTACCGGAAGTACAGCGGGAGGCCATACATCCGGCAGAATAAGAGCTTTTTTACTGGACACTTTGAATGACCCAACGGGTAATACCGCTTTTTGCGGAGGTGTTGCCGGCGGACTTTGGAAAACCACGAATTTCCTCTCCACCGTTTTGAACTGGGCTCCTGTTAATGACCGCTTTGATAACCTGGCCATCTCATCCATCTGCCAGGATCCGACAAACCCTTCGATCATTTATTTCTCCACCGGTGAACCTACCGATAATGCTGATAGGGTAACAGGTGCAGGTGTTTGGAAATCGATCGATAAAGGCAGCACATTTACTTCCCTGCCTTCAACCGCGAGTTATATGCGTGGTTTTAAAATAGGATGCGACCCTGCAGGTAATGTTTACCTTGCATGCCGCACACATACCACACCGGTCAATCAACCGAATGGACTTTTCCGTTCAACAAACGGAGGTACTACGTGGACAAATATCACACCGTCAGACCTGAGTGCAAATTCAAATGCATCATGCACAGATTTTGAATTCACTGCTTCCGGAAATTTAAATGCCATGTTTGGATACAGGGCAACAGGTAACGTTGTCAATCACCGTTACACGACAAGTCCTGCAACAGTGGCTTCAAACAGCTGGTCGGCAGGAGCGGGTTTCAGAACTTCAAATGCTGCTGCCATACGCACCGAAATGGGTGTAGCAGGAAATATATTATATGCCATTACTGTTACTCCTGCTTATAACACAGACAGTTGTTATAAATCAACAGATGGTGGTGCAAACTGGACAAAACAAAATACTACTGTATTACCATCTGGCCTTGGAAGCGGGCAGGGTTGGTATAACCTTAGCCTTGCTGTTAACCCTTCTAATACTGATGAATTAATTTCCGGCGGACTGGATGCTTATCGCTCCATTAACAGTGGGGCCACCTGGACAAAGTTTACAAACTGGGTTTCCACGGCGCCTTATGTACATGCTGACCATCATTATGCACAATACTGGATCACCGGCGGACAAACAAGAATGATAATGGCAACAGACGGTGGCATATTTTATTCTACTAATAACGGCACCAACTTTATTTCCAAGAACCAGAACCTGGGTATCAAACAATTTTATGCAGGTGCAATCCATCCTGCGGCAGGATCTCCTGTTTTGTTAGCGGGTGCACAGGATAATGGTACACACCAGTTAAGAAACGCGGGTTTAAGTTATTCCTGGGAAGTAACCGGTGGTGACGGATGCATCGTTCATATCAACCAGCAAAATCCTTTGATCCAGTTTGGAAGTTATGTTTACAATCAATATCGCAGAACGGTAAATGGCGGCACAAGCTGGTCTTCTGTAAATCTATCAGGTTCACAGGGATTGTTTGTAAATCCTTTCGATCACGACGATGGACAAAACATAATGTATTGCAGCAACGGTCCTCTTGGTCAATTACGCAGGTGGACAAGTACAAATACAGCGAGTACAAACAGCGTTATAACGATGAGTAATATCGGATCCGCTACGTCTTTAACTGCTGTAAAAGTATCTCCTTATACCGCCAACAGGGTTTTCTTTGGTACCAATACCGGAAAGCTGTATCGTTTGGACAATGCCAATACTGTTACTACTGCAGATGCAAATGCTAATCTCACTGATATCAGTGTAGGATTTCCGGGAGGCACTATCATTTGTGTAAATACCGGTACTGATGATAATAATATAATTGCAACCTATTCAAACTATGGTATAAGCAATGTTTGGGTAACTACAAATGGCGGAACAAGCTGGAGTGCCATTGATGGAAATTTACCGGACATGCCTGTACGTTGGGCAATGTTTCAGCCTGGTTCTAACAGTAAGATATTCCTTGCAACAGAAGCAGGGATATATACCACCACAGGTATAAGTGGCGCTGCTACACAATGGTTACCTGAAACCAGCTTCCCTACTGTTAGCACCTATATGCTTAAAATGCGGGCAAGCGACAGTACCATTGTAGCGGCAACGCATGGCCGTGGTTTATGGACAGCAAAGATTCCTGCATGTGCAAGCGGTACAGTTACCACGCAACCTTCTAATACTTCGGGCTGCGTGGGCAGCAGTGCAGTATTTACAGTTGCCGCATCAGGCGTAATATCTTACCAATGGCAGGTTAGTACAAATGGCGGCGTAAGTTATAGTGATATTATTGGCGCCACCACAGCAACATTAAATATACCTTCCGCCAGTGCCGCAATGAATGGTAATCGCTACAGGGCAATTATGCAAACGGATTGTGCAACCGCGCTTACCAGCGATGCCGCTGTGCTAACCGTTAATCCCGGGCCGGCAGTCAGTTTGTCTGCTTCACCTTATACAAGGTTGTTCCCTGGCTTAACCACTAACCTTTCTGTAACATCTTTACCAGTGGCAACTTCTTATGCCTGGTTTAAGAACGGAATATTAATACCCGGTGCCATCGGTTCTGTACTACCTGTGACTGTAGCTGACCTTGGTAATTATACCGTAAGGGTTACGGATGCTAACGGCTGTGCGAATACTTCTTCCTTATTAGCAATCACTGATTCTGTTTCAGGAACAGTATTTATATACCCGAGTCCAAACAATGGCCGTTTCCAGGTTAGGTATTACAGTGCACCAAATAATAATGTAGTAAGGGGCGTATTTGTATATGATGCCAA
The DNA here is from genome assembly GCA_035318685.1 of Ferruginibacter sp. Classification (GTDB taxonomy): domain Bacteria; phylum Bacteroidota; class Bacteroidia; order Chitinophagales; family Chitinophagaceae; genus Ferruginibacter. Next base: position 1,775 of record DATHEH010000399.1, on the reverse strand, counting down.
AGGTGCAAGGATATTTATGAAATATTATCCGATTAATATGCCTTATGCACAAATGGAGGTTGACCTGAGGCATTATTCAAAAGGAGTTTACTGGATTGAGGTAGTGGATGCAAATGCCAAACGCCTTGCGATTGGAAGAACAGTGACCCAGTAAGATTGACACTTAATTTAATATTAAATCCCCCGTGCTTACGGGGGATTTTTTTTGCCTGGTACTTTTTATATAGTTGACTTATATGTCTATGATTTTGCACGCATTATTTTAAGAATAATTCTTTGTTAAGGAAATGATAAAAAAGTAAAAAATATATCCTACATTTGAATTACTCCCATTTCCTTTGAATTGCTGCATCCTGACCAAGTGGCCATTTTCTGACGTGAAAAATCAAAGAAATATTTTTTAAAAGTATCGGACAATACAAACTCATATCCTGTTTAATCCCTTATTGCACCTACATCTAAGAAGTACCCCTTGATTATCTGATGATCTGTTTTGGTTAATAAATTTTGAATTATTTAGTAATCTTAAACCTGATTTTTTATGAGAAAATTTTACATTTTTTTCTTACTGCTTGTTTTTGGAATTACATCGCAAGCCCAACCAACGTATTACAACCATGCAGCGGCCACAGGGGGAACAGTTAATAATTTCCCTTTTAATGCAAACTCTGGTCCAGGTAAAAAAGTGCAATTTGTTATAGCGGCAGGTGAATTCGGCACGCCAACGCCTGCACCGGCGGGAAACAACATAACCAGTCTGTGGTTCTGGGCTAATGCCGCCGGCACTGCTACCTATAATACCCTTACCATCCGCATGGCAACGGTATCCACTTCTACTTTTATAAGTACGGGTGCTTATTATACAGGACCAATGACAACAGTACTGGCACAAACCACCCCGGTTATGCCAACGGGCGCTAATACCTGGTTTGAAGTTCCACTCACTACAGCTTTTTTATACGACCCTACGATGAATATTGTCATCGAGGTATCCCATTGCGGTTATACCGGAACAGGTTTTGGTCTTCGCCAGCTTAGTTATGGTGCTGCGCCCAATTTCAGAAGACAGTATAGCGACGCCGCATCAGCCTGTGGTGTTACTCCATTGCCAACAGGCGGTGATCTTAATCTTCCGGGTTTAGGACTCTCTCTTACTCCCGCAGCCTGTACACCAAATACAACAGCTAACGGTACTGCTACCATCAATACAACCGGCGCAATCACTACCATTTCTACCTGTAATTTCGCAGGTGATTACTCCACCATTAATGGCGCAGCCAGTGGCCAGACACTGAGGTTTGAAAGTAGCAATGCCACCGATTTCATTACGGTACGTTCGGGTACCCCGGCGGGTGCTGTGGTAGCTTCGGGTACTACACCCCTTATCTTTTCCAATACATTTACAGGTACGCTTTATGCTCATTGGAATACCGCAGGTTGCGGCACGCAAAATACCTGTAGAACTACCACGGTGCAATGTACCACCTGCGGATTACCACCGTGTTCGATAACACTTACATCGGCACCCGGAAGCAATAACCAAACGGTTTGCAGCGGTTCACCTATTGCGAACATAACTTATGCTACCGTTACTGCCACCGGGGTAACTTTTACCGGTTTGCCTGCGGGTGTAACGGGTAACTGGGCCAACAACGTGGTAACCATCAGCGGTAACCCAACTACTAATGGTGTTTACAACTATACCGTAAACCTGGTAGGCTGTGTAAACCCCACATCAGCCACCGGTACCATAACGAGAGTAACCAGTGCCCTTG
>DATHEH010000398.1:0-7442 GCA_035318685.1 Ferruginibacter sp. | reverse complement strand
TTACACGGGGGTCATTGGCTCCCAGCTGCAGCAAGACAGGGCTCGTTATTTTTTTTACATATTCCCCCGGCTTCATACTGAATGCCCAAAAGCCATTCTCGGTACCACCCCAAAAAGTGATCAGTGCAGCCAGTGGTTCTGCGGGCAGCTTCATCATTTTTATTCTTCCTTCCACAGCATCTAAAATTGAACCAAATGGCATTTCTAAAATTACTTTGGCCGGCTTTAATCCATGATCATGTATCGATTTTGATACTGCAGCCGCCCCCATTGAAATTCCCCATAATACAATATTATTTTCTCCCCTTGCGGAAATATGATCATATGCCAGCTTTACATCTTCCGATTCATGATAGCCGATGGTGCATGTATTTCCTTCACTGTTGCCGTGCGCCCGGAAGTCCACTAACAAAGTATTATAGCCCATCTTCCTGAACTCTTCCGATTCTTTGAACACGCCGGATTTGGTGCCGCCATGTCCGTGAAATAAACACACGGTTCCAATGGCGCTATCAGCAGGGATGTACCAGGCTTCCAGTTTAAGACTGTCTTTGGTCTTTAAATAAATGGTTTGAAAAGAGGAATCGGGCACGATCCCATTTCTTTGTTTTGCTGCTTTTACGCCAAACAAAATGTCTTTGGTCTTATCCCAACCTGATTTTTCATCCTGTTTTTTGATCGTTACTTTACCGGCGTCATAAAAATGGGTGAATTTCCATGCATGAAAAGCAGTTATGACATTTACCAGGATAAAGAATGCCAGTGCTGTCCGTAAAAGCAGGTTAAAAAATCCCTTCATATAAAATTTTTCAAATGTAAAGTTAATAATGTTGCGAACGGTAGAAATTTAAATGCCGGAATCACTATTTTAGCCGCTCATTTTTAATTTTAAATATTCTTTATGCGATCTTTTAAACAGCTGACCCTGGTATTGATGTTGGCGATTTCAGTAACAGGTTTTGCCCAAACCGGCAAATATGAATGGAAACAGGCTACATCAAACGGGTACACCTATAAATATGTAAGTAACGACCCTGCAAAGGCAAGGTTTTATACTTTAAAGAACGGGCTTACGGTCATCTTAAGCCCTTCGGCCAAGGAACCCCGTATTCAAACCCTTGTGGTTGTAAAGGCCGGTAGCAAGACCGATCCTTCAACACACACAGGTCTTGCGCACTACCTCGAGCACATGTTATTCAAAGGAACGTCATCGTATGGTTCGCTGGATTGGGCTAAAGAAAAACCCGAGCTGGAAAAGATCAATGCTTTATATGAAAAATATAATAAGACAACCGATCCGGAACAACGCAAGGCCATTTACCATCAAATAGATTCCGTTTCGGGTGTAGCGGCAAAATTTGCTATTGCCAATGAGTACGACAAGATGATGGCATCCATGGGAGCCCAGGGTTCCAATGCCTCAACTTCTTTTGAGCAAACAGATTATATGGAAGACATTCCTGCCAATGCGGTAGATAAATTTTTAAAAGTGCAGGCCGAACGTTTTCGCGACCCGGTGCTGCGCATATTTCATACCGAGCTGGAAGCAGTTTATGAAGAGAAGAACCGCGGGCTTGATGCCGACGGAAGAAAAGTAATTGAAAAATTATTTGCAGAGCTGTTTAAAAACCACAACTACGGCAGACAAACCACCATCGGTACCATTGAACATTTAAAGAATCCTTCACTGGAAGAGATCAGGAAATATTACAATACTTATTATGTTCCCAATAATATGGCACTTATCATGTCGGGTGATATCGATCCTGATGTATTGATCAAAAAAATTGACGCGGCTTTTTCTTATATGAAAAGCAGGCAGGTGCAGAAATATACTTTTACGCAGGAGGCGCCAATCACTTCACCCATCACCGCAGAAGTTATTGGCCCCGATGCGGAGAGCATCACCATTGGGTACCGCTTACCCGGTAATAAATCGAAAGACGTTTTACTGGCGGATATGGTAGGACAAATACTCACCAATGGTAAGGCGGGCATTATTGACCTGAACCTGGTAAAGAAACAAAAATTGTTAAGGGCATCAGCTTCAACATTCACACTCATCGACCATGGCATCCTTTTCATGCAGGCAACGCCTACATTGGGACAATCGCTGGATGAAGTAAAAACGCTGATGCTTGGTGAAATAGAAAATCTTAAGAAAGGAAATTTTGATGATAACCTTGTTACTTCCATCATCAATAACCTGAAGAAGAATAAAATACTGGCTACGGAATCCAATTCGGCAAGGGCTGATGAGCTTGAGTTTGGTTTTTCTTCTGAGCTTGACTGGAAAGACCAGGTAGCTTATACGGATCTTGTATCAAAGATCACTAAGAAAGAGATCATGGATTTTGCAAATAAATATTTCAAGGAAAATTACCTCGTGATATTTAAGCGTAAGGGAGAAGACAAGAATATTGTTAAGGTTGAAAAGCCTGCCATCACACCGGTCGAAACAAACCGTAATGCACAATCTCCTTTTGTAAAGCAGGTTAACAATATGCCTGCCACCGCTTTGAAGGCGGTATTCCTTGATTACAGCAAAGACATGCAACAGGGTAAATTAGGGCCTGCTACCGTATTGTATGTTCATAACAAAGACAATAGCATTTACCGCCTGCGTTACCGTTTCAACATGGGAACATGGAATGAAAGGAAGCTGGCACTCGCCGCACAATACCTGCAGTTCCTGGGAACTGATAAAATGACCGCCGAGGATATCACCAAAGAATTTTATAAGATCGCCAGTAGTTTTAATGTGAGCGCAGGAACTGAATTCACTACGGTCACAATAGAAGGGTTACAGGAAAATTTTGATAAAGCGGTAAGCCTTTTCGAAGACCTGCTTAAAAACTGTAAGCCTGATGAAGCCGCGTTAAAATCACTGAAGGCAAGGATGGCAAAATCAAGAGCAGATGCAAAGACGAACAAAGGCACTATCATGAACGGCCTGGTTTCTTATGCACGTTTTGGTCCGCAAAATCCATTTAATTATGTAATGAGCAATGATGACCTGAACAATGTTGCAGCAGATGATTTGGTAAGCATGTTGCACGGGATGAATGATAATGCTCATTCGATCATTTATTATGGACCACTGACCATGCAGCAGCTGACAACTAATTTACAGCGTCTCCATACCATACCTGCAGGTTTTAAATCAGCAATGCAGAAAGTGAAGTTCAGCCCGGTAACACAAACAGCTAACCAGGTTTTATTTGCAGATTATAATATGGTACAGGCAGAAGTGCGCTGGATAAAGAACAATGGTATTTATGATCCTGCACAGGAACCGGTGGTCAATATTTTTAATAATTATTTTGGCGGCGGAATGGGCGCATTGGTTTTCCAAACCATCCGTGAATCGAAAGCGCTGGCTTATTCTACCTTTGCAATCTATGCCACCCCGGATAAGAAGGAGGATCAATTTTATACCATGGCCTATGTTGGTTCGCAGGCAGATAAATTTAATGAAGCCGTTGTTGCTATGAATGAATTGCTGAATGACCTGCCAAATGTTGAGGAAGGTATAAAAGCTGCACGTGCAGGTATCAAAAAGGATATTGAGACCGGGCGCATTACGCAGGACGGGATCATTTTCAATTACCTCACTGCAAAGCAAAAGGGGCTTGACTATGATATTCGTAAGAATATTTACAATGCTGTTGATAAGATCAGTTATAATGAACTGAAACAGTTTCATGCACAGAATATCGCCAATCAATCTTACACCTATGCCATCGTTGCTTCAGATAAAAAACTGAAGGAAGAGGATATGAAAAAGTTTGGAGCTTTGAAGAAACTGAGCCTGGAAGAGATATTTGGCTATTGATAACTTATAGTAACTCTATCAAGGTCCCGCTTGCGGGGCCTTTTTTTTATCCTTAATTTTTGCCGCTTATGTAAATTAAAACTGCAAAGCATCCTCTTTATAGGAGTTCACAATTTAAATGTACGGTTATGAGAAGATTAATCTTATCTGCGGCTGTAGTAATAACCATTAATGCATCGGCACAAAACAACACAGTATCAAACATTATTGAAGGAGGCAAAACACTGGTGGATTTAGTTCGTGTTTTCAAAGCCCCGAGGTATACCATGCAGGCACCGGCGATCGTTGAAAAAAAAGACAGTTGCTCTTTAAAGAATGTTAGTGACCTTTCCTTTAAAAACAGTACTGACAAAGGGTTGTATATAACTTTATATAAACGAAATGGAAGTGCTTATGAACCAAATGTGCTTACCATGAAAGTGTTGCCAAAGGCGCAGGAAATTTTATATGAGTTGAGGTCAGGGATCTATAAATTTAAAATAGAAATTGACGGAGAGGATGATGAACGCATTGTTTACCGCGAAGGCGAAATGAAATTAAACGCTTGCGAAAATATAATAAAAGAGATCAGGTTTTAAAGTGAAACGGAAATGCAAACAGTTTATTTCTTTCCTGTTCCTTCTTTGATCCTGACGAATGTATCCATTACAACATTGGTTAAAATATCTGTGGTTTGTTTTGCATTCGGCCATTTGATCTCTATTTCTTCAATGGCTGTTGCCTTGCCTAATCCTGCCTGTATCATTAATGGCTTTGAACCAAAACTTCCACCTGTATTTACGACATGGTGAAAATTTTGGGAACTTCCGTCAGGCATTTTTACTTTGATCCTTACCTTCGCCCCGATCGCTGACCTGTTAGCGGTAACCCCTTCTAACTTTAATTTTATCCAATGGTTGCCCGTAACAGAACTGTTCTCAAAAAGAACATTTTTGAAATGATCACCCTCAAGCGCTCCGCCCATCACTTCGTAAATATCCTGGTCACCATCATTATCAATATCTGCAAATGCTACACCATGGCCTTTTTGAATGTGACCCGTATTGGTAGCATAGGTGATATCCTCAAATTTTTTCCCTTCAACATTACGGTACAATTTATTGGGAACGATACTTGAATATTGCGGTGCACCGGTGCCAAGGTAATAATCAAGCCAGCCGTCATTATCAATATCCCCAAAATTGCAGCCCATGGTAAAGCTTACATGGTCAACCCCGTATGCTGCACTTACATCAGTGAATGTATTGTTGCCGTTATTGTGGTAAAGACGTGGAAGATCAGACATCGGCGGCATGTTCAGCATATCACGGGCAGCGTCTTCCGCCACCAGTTTGGGACCGTTATAGCCTTTCCTGCCATAGCCTGAAACGAACAGATCCTGGAACCCATCGTTGTCGAAATCAAAGAACCAGGTAGGAAAGCTGATGATGGGTTCTTCAACACCCGCTGCCCTGGTTATATTTTCAAATATTCTTTCTCCGGCTGTAGCTCCGGGTTTATTGAGCCATAGTAAATTGGTAGAACCGTGTATGGAAAGATACAGGTCAGGGTAACCATCATTATTGATATCACCCGCTATGCAGCCCTTTACAAATGCAGTGATATTTAAACCATATTTGGGCGCAACATCCCTGAACTTTCCTTTGTCATTGATGAATAACTGGCAGGGCGTATTTTCGTGTGCAACAAAAACGTCGAGCCACCCGTCATTATTAAAATCTGCCCATGAAGCCGTTTGCGTTGGGCCGGCTGAATAAATGCCCGTTTCAATAGTAACGTCTTCAAAAGTGTTATTGCCGTTATTTTTTATTAAAGACATTGGCCACTGTGATTGTTTACCCGACCATCCACCCCGCAACACCATAATATCCGCAAAGCCATCATTGTTATAATCTGTATGGATAATGTTCAGGCCACCAACGATACCCACCAGTCCTGAAGACACCGTTTCCGTTTTAAATGTCCCGTCCTTCACCTGGTGCATGTACCTTATCTGGTCGTTGAGTCCTGAAGATGATGCTATGATATCTAACAAACCGTCGTTATCCAGGTCTTCCACCACGCAGCCGCCAGCAAGGCCATTCATATCAACTCCTTTTTTTGCGGCTATATCTTTTAAAACAATGCTGCTGGTAGTTTTTGTGAAGGCAGAGGATTCTATCAGCCATTGTTTTGGTACTTCGGCGGGCCATTTATCCAGTGTCATGTAAGCGACATTCAACAGGTACCTCGACTCAAGGTCATCCGGAAATTTGTTGAGTATGATCTTAAATGTTTCTATGGCTTGTGCCGATCCTGAAGTTAATTTATGAATGCCATCGCCCCTGATGGGTATGATGCAACTTTGGGGGTTATGATTAGCAGCACAGTTTTCCAGTTCTCCCTTTCTCATATAAGCGATCGCTAACAGGTCATATAACGGTTTGTATTCAACTGCAAAATTTTCCGCAGTAATGTTCATCGCCGTCATCACCTGTTTCAGCACATTGATGGCTTCATCGGTATTGCCTGTATTTAAAGACTCATTACAATATTCATAATAGAGGTTTAACCTTGCAGCGGGATCTTTTTCAGTTAATAATTTCCTTTTGGCCAATTCTGCACGCTGTGTATTTAACATGAAAAAAACTTCCGGGCTGGCAGCCATGTTAATACTGTCGAGGATCTTCACCATCCTTAAAGTGCCCCTGGTTTGTTTAACTGTTGAAACAAGCTTAACGCCATCAGGCTCGCAGCAGCTTTTCATCTGCGCAGTTGAAGTAAAGTTGTTGCCAATAAAAAACAGAAGACAACAAGAAACAGCATAGTAATAATATCGCATATTAAAATAAATAAGGGATCATAATTTACCCTGCCTGATATCTTCTACAACGCCCGGGTCAAGCAGTGTGGTAGTATCACCAAGGTTTTGCGTTTCTCCTTCGGCTATCTTTCTCAGTATCCTGCGCATGATCTTCCCACTCCTTGTTTTGGGAAGCCCGTTCACAAACTGGATCTTATCGGGTTTGGCAATAGCGCCGATCACCCTTGTCACGGTTTGCAGGATATCTTTTTTTGTTTGCTCTGCACCGCCATGCATTGCACTTAAAATAACATAGGCATAGATGCCCTGTCCTTTAATATCATGCGGGAAACCCACTACCGCACTTTCAACAACACCCGCGTGCATGTTAATGGCATTCTCCACTTCGGCAGTGCCAATGCGATGTCCGCTTACATTCAATACATCGTCAACTCTTCCGGTGATGCGGTAAAAACCATTTTCATCTTTCAATGCACCGTCGCCTGTAAAATATAAATTTTCATACGTGGCAAAATAATTGGTGCGACAACGTTCATGATCACCCCAGGTGGTTCTAAGTATGCCGGGCCATGGGGCACGAATACATAAATTGCCTTTTATCAAACCATTCTCGTCTTTGCTGGTTATTTCTGCTCCCCGTTCATCCACCAGCAGCGGTTGAATGCCCGGCATCGGCAATGTGGCCCAGCTTGGTTTTGCCGGTGTTACACCCGCCAGGTTACTGATCAGGCATCCGCCGGTTTCTGTCTGCCACCAGGTATCAACAATAGGGCATTTTTTCTTGCCGATATTTTCATCATACCA
>DATHEH010000397.1:0-10523 GCA_035318685.1 Ferruginibacter sp. | reverse complement strand
AACAGTTTTCACCACGCTCTTTGAATCATCTGTATCATAGATGGTAAAGTTGGATGGGTAGCCAAGTTTGGAAGCTTCGGCTCTTAGTATCCTCGCAAATACGCTGTGAAAAGTACCGATGTATAAATTCCTGGCTTCGGTATTGCCCAATATTCTTTCTACCCTTTCTTTCATTTCGGCCGCTGCCTTATTAGTAAAAGTGAGCGCCAGTATATTAAATGAATCTATATTATGCGCCGCCATCAAATGCGTGATACGCGTGGTAAGCACTTTTGTTTTGCCGCTGCCGGCGCCTGCGATGATCATGATGGGTCCGTTCACATGTGTCACCGCTTCCCGCTGGGGTTCATTCAACTCGTCTAAATACTTCATTGGGCGAAGATACGAAGAGCGGAATTTGCACAGCATTTACAATTGTTACAATTTCTTTTCTCTGCTTTTTGCCTTGACGCAAAAAGCAGCAAAAAAGTCAGGGCGGGAAAGACTATATCCCTTTCCTGCCATACAGCTATGTGCGCCTTTGTACTATTGTAGCCTCAGCATTAGTTCTTTACTCTTAAATTCAAACCGGTATATATTTATAATAAAAGGCTAAATCCCAAAGAGTCATTCTTAATTTTTAATTCTTAATTAGTTTCCCGCCCGCTGCCTCTCTTCCTCCGAAGCGGTTGTTCTTCTTCTTGCGGCCTGCACCTTATTGTTTCCAAAGCGGTATGTGAATGTTAAGTTAGCAACCCTTGTTTCCCTGTAAGCATGCCATTTCTCTATATAGTTATTATATGTGATAACAGCCTTTGGCAGATTGGTCCAGAAGATGTCGGTGATATTGAAGCGAACAGTTCCCTTGCTTTTTAAAACCGTTTTTTGTACACCTGCTGATAAACCCCATTGCGGGTCAAGCACCATAAAGCCGTACTGTCCGCCGGTGTTAACATTTGCAATAAGCTCGGCGGTCCATCCTTTTTTGAAAGTGAATGTATTATTCGTTCTGATATCTGCAGCAGGTTTACCATCATTCAAAGTGGTGCCGCTGAAATTGCCATTGAACTTTTGATAATAGATATTTCCGTTGTTGATCATGTTCCACCACCTGGTGATCCTGATGGGTGTTGAAAGTGATAATCCAACATAGTCAGATGACTTAAGGTTGATGGGTATCTGCACCGTTACGTTATCATCGGAAGGAATATTCGGGAATACTTCCCTGAACCTAGCCAGCGTAATGTTCTGGTCATTTTTTGTATGGCTGTAGCTTAATCCGAAACTGAGGCTCTTCACCGTATAGCTTAATTCATACGACCAGGTTAACTGCGGAAGCAAACCCGGTCTTCCTGTTGCATAAGTGGTTACGTCTATTAAAAATAGAAAAGGATTGAGTTGGGAATAGCCCGGCCTTCCAATGCGGCGGCTTACAGAAAGACCGATCGTTTTATCTTCTTTTATTTTATAATTAAAGAAGGCGCTGGGGAATAACTGGAAATAACCGGAATCAAATTTTACGTTGCCTATTTTTTGTTCGGTGCTGAGGTTGGTCTGTTCTCCCCTTAAGCCAACCTGCACACTGAATTTTTTAAACTCTTTGCTGAAATTCAGGTAACCCGCGTTATTATTTTCTTTATATAAAAAGTGATTTGTTTTGTGTGGGTCATTTTGTGGCGTACCGTTACTCACATCAGTGAATTTTGCATCATTGTCTGATGAAACAAAACTTGTTTTAAAACCTGCCTCCCATTTTGCCGTCTTGCCAAGCGGGTTTACGTAATCGATCTTTGCAGTAGTGAAGGTAAGTTTGCCCTCCTGGTTACCATGAAGTACATAATTAGGTTGCAATTGTGTGCCATCCAACTTATAATAATCTGTGGCATTAAGAGTTAATGACTTTGAATTATAATTACCATAGTCAATATCTGCGGTAAGCTCTTTACCCATGCTGTCGAAGCTGTGTTTGAAATTGACATTACCAACCAGGTTAGTGGCGTGATCATTATTGGTGGCTAAGGAATTAAAAGTACTTGTTGCTGCTTTTTGCGGATCAAGTACGATAGAACTGTTATGATTATTGCGCCTGTAATGATTAAAGTTGCCGTTAACTACAAAGCCAATGATCGTTTTTTTCGATGGGAAGAAATCCATACCCAGCCTTGCAGCATTTGAATTCACCGGTGATTTGGAGTAATTGTCTTTCAGGTCGCCGCCATTATAAATACCATTCTCATAAAAACTCCTGTCGAGTAACAAATGATTCAGGCCAATGCGGTAGGCATAATTATAATTGCCAAAGAGGTTTATCTTTTTATTGCGGTAATTAAAGGTAGATCCAATATTTGCTTTTGGATAAACACCCTGCCCGTACCCTGTTGTAAAAGTTCCGTTCACACCAAAGCGCTGGTCCTTTTTCAAGCGGATATCAATGATACCGGAGTTACCGGCTGCGTCATATTTGGCAGATGGGTTGGTGATGATGTCAATGCGTTCGAGTGCTGATGAGGGTAATCCCTTTAAGTAATTGGCAAGATCGGCGCCGGTCATCGGGCTTGGCTTTCCGTCAACCATAATAATAACACCTGATTTTCCGCGAAGGGTGATGTTATCGTTCTGATCCACATTCACACCCGGGGAACGTTCCAGCACATCCATGGCTGTACTCCCGGCACTTACAATACTGTTATCTACGTTCACAACAATGCGGTCGGACAGCTTTTGGATAAAAGGCTTACGTCCTGTAACGGTTACGCCACCCAGTTCTGCAGCAACGGGCTGAAGCGTTAGTGAAGGGACTTGTACAGATAACTGCTCAGCCGATAAAGTAAATGCCGCCGAGTATTGAGGTTTATAATTAACCGGGGTCGTTTTAATAAAATAAGAACCGGGGCGTATGTTCTCAAATTCTGCCTGGCCGGCTTTATCCGTTATTGCAACTTTGACCAGTGATGAGTCTTTGGCTTTCCTTAATTCTACAGTAATATTTTCGTGGGCAGCCAGCTGGTTGCTGGTAACGGATGCTTTTACTTTCCCGCGGGAATTCTCCTGTGCAATAGCTGGCAAGAATACTGTAATAATAAATAAAAGGGTAATGAGTGGCTTCATAACTGTATACTTTATAGCAAAGATGTGCTGCTGACGAATGTGTTCGTACCCTAATTATATCAACAGCGGTTGTATAAAGATGAATGGACAGGCCAGGATAAAACACTGTCTGTTTTTTACATTTTTTAGGTCATACAATAATATTCTAACTGATACGTTACGTACCAGCAAACCCATTGCATTCTACTTTACGTTCTGTTATAGAACAATTACTATAAAAAAACATCTCTGTTGCTACAACAGCTTGTTTTTATTTAGTGATCTTTATCGTCGCTTATCCTATATCCAAAAGAAACCACTTATGAATTACCAGACCACTATGACTGATGAGAAGCTCATTCAGTTTTATCTCAACGGCAACCCCAATGCCCTTGCAACACTCGTAGAACTTTACAAAGACAGGATTTACAGCGCTATTTATGCAATGGTGCAGGATAAATACCAGGCAGAAGAGATCTTCCGCGAGGTTTTTATACGCATTATTAATAACATGATGGCGGGTAAGAGTCCTGAAGAAGGAAACTTCCTGCAGTGGGCTATTCGCATTGCACAGGGGCTTTGCATTGAAGAGACACGCAAAGCAAAACAGCCGGTAACCATATGCGATACTGAAATAAAGAACGGGCAGCATGTTGATTTCGCAGTATCTGTGCCTTTACCTGCTACCATGTATCATGAAAGTCATGGTAAAATAAAAAGTATGATCGACATGCTTCCCGAAGAACAAAGAGAAGTGATCGTATTGAACCATTACGCGGGCTTAAGCTTTAAAGAAATTGCAGATATCATGAAATGCAGTCTCAATACGGCTTTGGATACCATGAAATTTGGCTTGAACAACCTCCGTAAACTTATGACAGAAAAAGAAGTTGTAATAAATTAATAAATGCTGTAATTAGAAACATCACTACATGAAGTTGATCTGCCTCGCTACAATGTAATTGTTAATTTTACAGGAATTTTACAAAAGAATTTAATCCACCATCCAAACAAAAACCAAAATCCGTTTATGAAAAGATTTATTACCCTAACCGACAAGGAATTAGTTCAGTTATTTATCGAAGGAGAGCAACTCGCTCTTGAGGTACTTGTTACCAGGCATAAAAGCCGCATTTTTACTTCCATTTATTTATTGGTACAGGATAAATACCTGGCCGAAGACATTTTCCAGGAACTTTTTATTAAAATAATTGAAACCCTCCGTGCAGGCAAATACAAAGAGGAGAACAGGTTTGTACAATGGGCTATGCGAATAGGCCATAATCTTTGTATCGATCATTTCAGGAAAGTTAAAGGGAAGCCTGTGATCAGGACTTCGGAAGGGATGGACATTTTTGATACGATCCGGTTTGCAGATTCAAACGCGGAAGAGAATATCATGAAAAAAGAAAGTCATGCGCAGGTGATGAAGCTGGTTAACTTTTTGCCGGAAGAGCAAAGAGAAATCATCATCCTCAGGCATTTCGCCGATCTCAAATTCAGGGAGATCTCCGAAATACTCAATTGCAGTGTTAATACCGCACTTGGCCGCATGCGCTATGGCCTTTTGAACCTCAGGAAGATGATAGAAGAAAACCAGGTAGCTGTTTAATACAGCAAAAAAGATATGATTCTACAGCCGGTCAGCCTTAAGCTTTCCGGCTGTTCCGTTTAACTACCACCTATATAAAACAGCCATATTATGTTGCTGCTGTATTTTAACTTTAGCCAATAAGCCATACCAATTGCAGCACATCGAATTCTTTCATATCGATCATTTTGAAAAAAATTACCACCGGGTAAAACCGCAGGAGTCCCTTGCTCATTTGATCGATTTTTTTTGGGAAACTGATTTCGAAGGGCTCTGGCAGCAGTATCCAGAGGGATTTTCGGATGCTTTATTTCCAAATGTGGGCTACACCTACCTGATCAATTTAGGAACGCCTTTTACCATGCAGGTAGATAATACCTTGTTTGATATGAAGACCGATGGTTTTTTACCCAGGCATAAAGCAATTGAATGTTACCACCGCCCCGGTAATGTTTTATTTGGCATCAAATTCAAGATATCCCCCGTTATCTTTAAAACAAAGATCAACTTCGCCGAGTACCGTGAATTCATCTACCCACTGAGCTACCTCATGGATCATGCAACCATCGATAAAGTAAAAAGGGTGAGCTCATTCGGGGAAAGGGTAGATGTCCTAAGCAGTTATTTTACTTCCATTATAGATTCCTATGCCGGTTCCTGGGAACCGATCCGTATCGTTTCCGAAATACTGGAACATTGCTATACACAAAATGATTTTAAAACAGCGGTAGAGGATTTTGCGGCAAAATACAATATATCATCCCGCACATTACACCGGTACTTTGAAACTACTACCAGCTTAAGCAGCAAAAAAGCGCTGCAGATCATGCGCATCCGCAAAGCAGTAGAACAGCTTACCAACTCGCCGGAAAATTTTAATTATTCTATTTATGGCTATTATGACCACAGCCATTTTTATAAACACCTCAGGCAATTTATGCAGAAGGAAACACTAAAGAACCTGCAGCCGCATTTGAAACTGCTGGGTAAATTGCACAAAGGGAAGGAGAAATAAGCCCTTTTTTAGTAAATTGCCCTTTGAAAACAGCGTTTTATCAAAAAACTACCACAAAGTAGTATTGTTAAGTTCAAAAAACTGTCTTCTATTTGTTTAATAATTCACGTGGCCGTTTTTCTGAAATACCACACAATTTATTGGCCCGTTTTTTTGCCGAACCTTTTTGAGAACAAAGGATCACCCTTTGTGGATTTTTCTCATGCTTGAACACATCCCCGTCCCGATTCCTCGGGATGGGTCTTTTTTTATCAGGAAACCCTGGCTAAATAAGTTAGAAAAAAATACTAAAATAATTAGTGTTGATAAAATTAAAGTATTATCTTTGGTTCCCAAATTACATTTACAACGCAAATCCAGATACATCAATTAAAACGAAAGAAAATGAGCAAAACAGAAAATTTAGAAAAATTAGAAAAGACAGAAAAATTCAAGGCGCTGAAATTAACGATGGACAAGATCGATAAAGATTTCGGCAAAGGATCGGTGATGATGATGAGTGATAAGGGGGTGGTTGAACAGGAAGTTATTTCAACCGGGTCAATCGGTTTAGATATGGCCCTTGGCATTGGCGGCTTACCAAAAGGAAGGGTGGTAGAGATCTACGGGCCGGAAAGCTCGGGTAAAACAACACTGGCTATTCATGTTATTGCCGAAGCACAAAAAAAAGGAGGCATGTGCGCATTTATAGATGCGGAGCATGCATTTGACAGCGCCTATGCACAAAAGCTGGGTGTTGATATAGATAATTTACTGATCTCTCAACCTGATTACGGAGAACAGGCCCTGGAAATTGCAGACCGCTTGATCCTTTCCGGCGCTTTGGATGTAGTGGTCATTGATTCTGTTGCAGCACTGGTACCAAAAAGTGAATTGGAAGGTGAGATGGGTGACAGCAAAATGGGTTTACAGGCAAGATTAATGAGCCAGGCATTGCGCAAACTCACAGCGACGATCTCTAAAACAAACAGCTGTTGCATTTTTATAAACCAGTTGCGTGAAAAGATCGGCATTATGTTCGGTAACCCGGAAACAACAACAGGTGGTAATGCATTAAAATTCTATGCCTCTGTTCGTTTGGATATCCGCCGCATGGCACAGATAAAAGATGGCGATGAGTCGGTGGGTAACCACGTAAAAGTAAAAGTGGTGAAAAACAAAGTTGCGCCACCTTTTCGCCAGGCAGAGTTTGATATCATTTATGGTGAAGGGATCTCTAAAGTGGGTGAGATCATCGACATGGGCGTGGAACTGGGGATCGTACAAAAAAGCGGGAGCTGGTTCAGCTATAACAGTGATAAATTAGGCCAGGGACGAGATTCAGTAAAACAACTGATGCTCGATAACCCTGAAATGGCTAATGAGATCGAAGCTAAAATAAGAGAAAAGATCAAAGAGATGCAAACCGCCTAGGTTGCAGCCAACTTTTTTATGGGTTAATAAGTATAAGCCGTTCCGTTCATGCGGGATGGCTTTTTTTATTAGCTTATTTTTACAGTATAATAGAAATAATTGAACAAAGGAACCATCGCTCACCTGGCCCTGCTTTTTGCCAACCTGTTTTTTGCCATTAACCTTAGTGCCGTAAAACACCTTACCAATCTTGACCTGGTAAAACCTTTCGGGCTGAACGTAGTAAGAGTTGGTATAAGCATGCTATTGTTATGGTCATTGTACTTGCTGAAACCTGTCGACATTAAGATCCAAAAGGAAGACAGGAACCGCTTGCTGCTTTGCGCACTTACCGGGATCGCTATCAACCAGCTGCTTTTTTTAAAAGGGCTTTCTCTTACCTATTCTATTCATGCGGCCTTATTAATGCTCATCACACCCATACTTATTGTTTTTATTGCAGCATGGGTATTAAAGGAGCGGCTGGGTATTTTAAAAGTAACAGGATTGGCCTTGGGTATTGCGGGGGCAATGGTCCTGGTCCTGGCAAAGGATAATTCCGGTAACGCAGGCAATATCATATGGGGTGACATACTCATCATCATCAACGCTGTTTCTTATACCATTTATTTTATAATAGTAAAGCCATTGATGCTGAAATATAATCCTGTTGTAATAATAAGATGGGTCTTCACATTCGGGTTTATCATGGTATTGCCTTTTGGCTGGGTAGAATTTACAGAGATACCATGGGAAAAATATACGGCCATCGACTTTACAAGTATGGGTCTCATCGTTTTCACCGGAACTTTCTTAGCTTACCTGTTCAACATTTATGGCATTAAAATACTTGGTGCGTCAACCGCGGGATTTTATATTTATACCCAACCCGTTTTCGCGGCGCTGATCGCTATGGTATTTTTGAGAGAAGACCTGGGCTTGTATAAAATTATTGCGGCGGCACTTATATTTACCGGCGTTTACCTGGCCAACAGGCAGATCAAAAATGACTGAATTTATAAGCGGCGTAATACAGCTATTCACATTTTTTATTATACCGCTTTACAAATGCTTTGAAGCTTGATTCGAGGTACTGAAGCGCCCCTAAGTTTATCCCCGTGATATATTTACAATCGGAGAGCATATCCCACAACTGGCTTTCAAAGATCCTGTGGTAACTCACATAACTAATATACTGGTATCTTGACGCTCCACCCCATGTTGCTTTTTCCGGCATATCCCCGCCTACGGAATATAGTAGTTGTACCGGCACTTTATGACCCGGACCCTGCACAAAAAAATGAACGACCTTCCGCTTGTCTTTACCCGTGAATAAATTGAGTTTTTCTCCGCTAATGACCGGTGTCAGTAAAATAGTAGTATCGTAAACAGGATCGCTATAACGCTGAGACACGACCTCGTCAATATTGTCTGTATATCCATACAGCACTAAGCGTACAACGATTTTTTCTCTATTGTTCTTTACGAAAAGACGTACATCTTCCGAGTTATAAATTACCGTATCAGCAGCTGCTCTTATGACCGTGACCACTTTGGTAAATATTTTGACTTCTCCTCTTACCGTATCCCCATCGTGTTTTACAATGTATTCTTTGGATTGCGTAAAAGCAGGCACAGAGAATAATAATGCCAGTGCTAAAATGGTAGGCTTCACGGGAGGGTATGATTTTTTATGAACTCAATTTTTTTTTGGATAATCAAAAAATAAAAACTCTTTTTTAGCTTTTTCAAATTCTGACCATTGATTAATATTTGCCTGTACAGCAAAGATAGCGCAGGTAGGCATATTATCAACCTGCACCCCCGGAACAAGGCTGTTTACAAAGTAGGTAATACCCGGGTTGTGGGAAAAGAGTGCAGCTGAAGTAAACTGCCCGGCGAGTTGGCCGATCACTTCATAAAAAACTTCGGGGGCGGCATGATACAAAGAGCTTACAAAAATGATCTCTCCATCGCTACGCCCATATACTGAAGAAAAGGACTCGGCAGTTTTTTTTGCCCGCGTGGCAGGACTTGAGACCAATGCATCAATAGCTTCCTGCTTTTTCATCAGCCGCTTTGCCATTAGAGGCGCATCGGCTTTGCCACGATCGTTCAGTGGCCGCTCAAAATCATTACCAAAAAAACCCTGGTCACTTTTAGCATGCCGTATAATGAAAATCTTTTTCAATAGACTGTTTTTATAAAAGTATAAAATTATTTACACACCTTGATACTTGTACTTATAAACTTCCCCAACTTTGCTCATCAAACCTGTGTATGCAAATTTATTCTTCCCGGTCATTTTTTTTCTTTGCGATTGCGATTGCGATGCTACTTAGCTCATGCGCTCTTGTAAAGAGGGCCACGCAAACTACTGCCGATATAAGCAGCATAAAATTTTTAAGTAAGTACGACCTGCCCGGTAATTTAATGTACAATAATACCAGTGTTGGCGGACTGTCCGGTATAGATTATGATGCGCAGCACGATCTGTATTACATGATATGCGATGACAGGGGTGATAAAAACCCTGCAAGGTTTTATACTGCACGTATTTTCCTGACAGGGAAAGGAATTGACTCCGTAGTTTTTACTGGTGTAAAAAATTTACTTCAAAAGAATGGCAATATTTATCCCAACAATAAACAGGATCGTTACCACGTACCGGATCCGGAAGCCATGCGCTATAACCCTGCCGGCAAACAATTGATTTGGAGCAGTGAAGGGGAAAGGATAGTGAATGAAAAAGATACCATACTTACAGATCCGGCAATAATTGTTGTTTCCCCGGAAGGATATTATATGGATAGTTTTATCATGCCGGCCAGCCTTGTCATGCATACCACAGCAAGAGGCCCACGCAGGAATGGCGTTCTGGAAGGCCTGAGCTTCGCAGATAATTATAAAACCCTTTTTGTAAATGCAGAAGAACCTTTGTTCGAAGATGGGCCACGGGCTGACCTGGAAGACAATAATGCATTCATCCGGATATTTAAATTTGATATGGCGGGAAAGAAAAATACCGCACAATATGCTTACGGGTTAGCACCCGTTGCGTACCCGGCGGTTCCTGAAAAAGAATTTAAAATTAATGGTGTACCGGATATACTGAGTATCGGGAATAATAAATTACTGGTCATGGAACGGTCTTTTTCAACCGGCAGGCTGGCCTGCACTATTAAGCTGTTCCTTGCCGACCTTGCCGGCGCAACAGATATCAGCCGGGTAACCCTGCGGGAGAACAAGGATTTCATTCCGGCAACAAAAAAATTATTGCTCAACCTTGATAACCTGGGCATCTATATAGATAATATTGAAGGAATGACTTTTGGCCCCGTACTGCCCAATGGTCATAAAACACTTTTGCTGGTCGCGGATAATAATTTCAACGCTGTACAAATATCGCAGGTATTGCTGTTTGAGATTATGGAATGATCAATGCGTTTTTTACATGTT
>DATHEH010000396.1:0-8409 GCA_035318685.1 Ferruginibacter sp. | reverse complement strand
CATATAGAAGAGCTGAGCCAGATCGCCGGCTGCTATACATCGGCATATCCCAATGCGGGCTTGCCCAATGCATTTGGTGAATATGATGAGCAACCTCATGAAACAGCACATATCATTGAAGAGTGGGCGAAGGAAGGTTTTGTAAATATCGTTGGGGGGTGCTGCGGTACAACACCGGATCATATAAAACATATTGCACAGGAAGTTGCAAAATTTAAACCAAGAAAATTACCGGTTATTGAAAAGGTAATTGAAGAAGAGCTGGTAGGATAAGAAATAGGGCCACTTTCTGCCTTCCTGTCTTAGTGGCAAAACAAAAATTATGACTGTTATAAAACCTTATTTAAGATTAAGCGGGCTGGAACCTTTGATCGTTCGTCCGGACACTAACTTTATAAATGTTGGTGAACGCACTAATGTAACCGGCAGTAAAATGTTTGCAAGGCTGGTTCGTGATGGTAAATATGAAGAAGCCCTGGCTGTTGCACGCCAGCAGGTAGAGAACGGCGCACAGGTAATTGATGTGAATATGGACGATGCACTGCTGGATGGCGTACAGGCAATGACCACTTTTTTAAATCTTGTTCAGTCGGAGCCCGACATTGCGAAGATCCCCATCATGATCGATTCCTCAAAGTTCGAGATCATTGAAGCCGGGTTGAAATGTGTGCAGGGAAAATGTATCGTGAATTCCATTTCCATGAAAGAGGGTGAAGCAAAGTTCATTGAACAGGCCTTCACCTGCAAAAGCTATGGGGCATCGGTAATTGTAATGGCTTTTGATGAAGTAGGCCAGGCAGATACAAAAGAAAGAAAGGTTGAGATCTGCAAACGTGCTTACAAGATCCTGACAGAACAGGTAGGCTATGATCCACAGGACATCATTTTTGATCCAAATATTTTTGCCATTGCAACGGGTATCGAAGAGCATAATAATTATGCTGTTGATTTTATTGAGGCCACGAGGGAAATAAAAAAATTCATGCCGCTCACCAAAGTAAGTGGCGGTGTTAGCAATGTCTCTTTTTCGTTCAGGGGAAATGACCATGTGCGTGAAGCGATACACAGCGTTTTTCTCTTTCATGCCATTAAAGCCGGTATGGATATGGGTATTGTAAATGCCGGCCAGCTGGTGGTATATGATGAGATAGAGCCCAATTTAAGAACGCTTTGTGAGGACGTGATCCTCAACAGGAACAATGACAACAACGAGACAACAGAAAAAATGATCGCCTTTGCAGAAACTGTTAAAGCAAAGGGCAAGGAGATCATTAAAGATGAAAGTTGGAGAAAGGATCCGGTCGAAAAACGCCTCTCGCATTCACTGGTGAACGGTATAACGGATTATATCGATGCGGATACGGAAGAAGCAAGGCTTAAATATCCCAAACCTCTGGATGTGATCGAAGGCCCGCTGATGGACGGCATGAATATAGTGGGAGACCTTTTTGGTTCGGGTAAGATGTTCCTGCCACAGGTAGTAAAAAGTGCAAGGGTGATGAAGAAAGCCGTTGCTGTGCTTACACCTTATATTGAACAGGAAAAAGAAGACCGTAAGAATGCGCACATCGCGGCAGGAACCATAAATGAAGAATCAGCAGGCGCCGCTAAAATTTTACTGGCAACTGTAAAAGGGGACGTGCATGATATTGGTAAAAATATTGTTGGTGTTGTATTGGGATGCAATGGCTATGACATTATTGACCTGGGTGTAATGGTGGCAACAGATAAAATTTTGGATACAGCTGTAAAAGAAAAAGTTGACATCATTGGGTTAAGCGGGCTAATCACGCCATCTCTTGATGAGATGGTTCATGTTGCCCACGAGATGAAACGCCGTGGCATGAACCTCCCTTTAATGATCGGTGGCGCAACCACATCCCGTATGCATACCGCGGTAAAGATCGCACCGCAATACGATGATGGCGTTATTCATGTGCTGGATGCAAGCCGGAGTGTAACAGTTGCAGGAAGCTTATTGAGCAAGGAGCAGAAACCCGATTTTTTAAGCGGTATTAAAAAAGAGTATGATAAATTAAAAGAAGATTTTGGAAATAAGAGATCTGCCAAACAATACTTAAAATTTGATGAGGCGCAGAAGAACGGGGCTGCAATAGACTGGCCAGGCTTTGCTCCTGTTAAGCCAACCTTCACCGGCACAAAAGTTTTAGACAACTATCCTTTATCAGAGATCGCTGAATATATCGATTGGCAACCCTTCTTTATTGCATGGGAAATGCATGGCAGGTTCCCGCAAATACTGACAGATGCTGTTATCGGTACTGAAGCCACCAAACTTTACAACGATGCAAAAATATTATTGCAGCAGGTAATTGATGAAAAATGGCTAAGTGCAAAAGGTACTGTTGGATTCTGGCCGGCCAATAAAGTTGCGGCAGATACCGTTGATGTAAAAAACGATTCGTCAATAATTAAATTAGAATTCCTGCGGCAGCAGATAAAAAAGGCGGTGGGCCAGCCCAACTTATCACTCGCCGACTTTATAGCCCCTGCAGAAGAAAATTACCAGGACCATATCGGCGCATTCAGTGTAACCATACAGGGGATTGAAAGGCATATTAAAAACTTTGAAGCCAATCTTGATGACTATAACAAGATCATTCTGCAGGCTTTGGCCGACCGGTTGGCAGAGGCTTTTGCAGAACTGTTACACAAAAAAACAAGGACTGAATTCTGGGGTTATGTTTCTGATGAGCATTTGACGAATGAACAACTAATAAAGGAAGAATACATGGGCATTCGCCCGGCGCCGGGTTATCCTGCATGCCCCGACCATACGGAAAAATATAAATTGTTTGAATTGCTTGGCGGCGAAGAAGCCACCGGCATCCACCTTACCGAATCACTCGCCATGTACCCTGCGGCATCAGTATGCGGCTGGTATTTTGCGCATCCGGAAAGTAAATACTTTGGCGTTGGTAAAATTGAAAAGGACCAGCTGGATGATTATACAAAAAGAAAAGGCAGGAGCACTGATGAAATGACGAGGTGGCTGAGGCCGGTACTGGAATGACCAGGGGTCGCTTTATTTAAGTAAGCCGGGGCAGTTCAAGTTTATTAATGATATTGAATACAAGCAGTATACTGTAAAAATAATTTTTGATCTCTTCTTTATCTCTTATCCCTTTCTTCGGCGGCTCCAGCAGGTTCTCGTCAAAGGGCACGGCTATATAACATTTACCTGCTACAAAAGAAAATACAATATCTTTTCCCAATTTTTCTTTAATGAGCAACATGTGATCAAGCATATTATAAGACAAGATCACCGAGGCCTCATGCGGGTTGCTGGTGTACACGGAGTACTGTTTATTGAACTCTTCATGCAGGGTTCTCATCTTATGTACCTGGGGTATGGGGAACATCCGGTAATATTCATCGGCCACGCTGGAAGGCAATTGTGCATGACCCTTCGTCCATATATAAGTGGCGCCGGTAAAGGAATGGTTGATCCTGCCTATAAAGAATAATCCTTTAAAAATATAATCCTTGCCTGCAGCATCCTCGTACCATGCTTTTACCTCGGAGCAATGAAAAGCAAGGCCATTATATTTACATTCCCAGTAATCATCGCCGTCAAAATGCGAGAACCGCCTGCGGTATAAGCCGCTTGCCTTATATTCCTTTTTGGAAATAAAACCCATGGGTTTATAAACTGCTGAAGGATAGATATAGGCAATGATCTGCCCGATTATCTTTTCTTTAAAATCATCCAGGTATTTGTCGGCATATTTTGCACAGAAATAAACACCCACGATGCACATGATCAGCATTGCCGCAGCCAGTATATGGCCCGTAGGAAATTTATCAAGGTAGTAAAGGAAAAAACTTCCGAAGGTGCCCGCACCGGTAAACAAAGTAAATTTTTTCCAGTTGGCTAAAGCGGTCTCTTCATTATGCAATTCATCAAGATAAGGCTGGATCTTAATTGTATAAAAACTTTCAAAGTCTTCTACACGTTCCATCGGGGTTCATTATTTTTACAGGTATAAATATAATCATCATTATGCGTATCATTTCGTACAACGTAAACGGCATACGTGCCGCTTTTAAAAAAGGCTTTATCGACTGGTTAAAGACTGAACCCGCCGACATCATTTGTTTACAGGAAATAAAAGCTACGCAGGGAGATGTGGATGTAAAACTACTGGAGGACCTGGGTTTTCATCACCACTGGTTCAGCGCTCAAAAGAAGGGTTACAGCGGCGTGGCCGTATTCACTAAAATAAAACCCGATAATATATGTATCGGTTGCGGCATAGCATCAAGTGATGATGAAGGGCGGGTGATACAGCTTGACTTTGGCGATATACGCCTCATCAATGCTTATTTTCCTTCGGGCACAAGCGGGGATGAAAGACAGAAATTCAAATACGTATGGCTGGATGAATTTCATGCTTACCTGGAGAATTTAAAGAAAAAGCATCCCAAACTCATTTTAGTGGGCGACTATAATATTGCGCATAAGGAAATTGACATCCATGATCCCAAAGGGAATAAGAACAGCAGCGGCTTTTTGCCTGAAGAAAGAACATGGATGACAAAATTCTTAGGAAGCGGGTGGATCGATACCTTTCGTGAATTTCACCCGGAGCCGCACCGCTATAGCTGGTGGAGCCAGCGCTTTCCCAGCGTCCGGCTCAACAATAAGGGCTGGCGTATTGATTATATTACCGTAACAGAACCCTTAAGAACACAATTGGTAAGTGCCGATATTTACCCCGATGTAAAACACAGTGATCATTGCCCCATTTATGCGGAAATAAAAATCTAAAAAAAATTAGACGATTTTATTTAAACACTTCGACAAAATGAATACTCAGGAAAATATTAATGATGCAGTTTCCCCTTTAGGGGGCGGAGGGGGTATTGTTTATAATGTTACTATTAAGGTTGATGCATCAATAAAAGAGGAATGGCTTGCCTGGGTGAAAGAAGAACATATCCCGGAAGTGATCGCCACCGGTTGCTTTACCCATGCAACTATTTTAAGACTACTGGAGGCAGATGAGTCCGACGGCCCCACCTACGCCATACAATATTTTGCCGAAAGCAAAGCGCTTTATAACCGCTATATCGAAAATTTCGCAGGTATCATGCGGCAAAAAAGCTTCGACAAATGGGGCAACAAATTCATCGCGTTCAGGTCTGTTATGCAGGTTGTTAACTAATTGTGCAAAACAATTGATTTTCCTTTTGCCGGATTAAATTCAAATGTTTATTCCTTTAGAAGCCGCTTTGGCAAAGGATTTCAAAAGCAGATGCTTAAAAGTACCGCTGGCAAAGGGTTTCAGCGAACAATGGTTGCCCGGCCAATTTTAGTCACGAACCCCCGATTTCTTAAAATCCTTGTTCCTTGTGGTTTCCAGCGATTCTTTACAAAAAAAATTATGACAAAAAAAATTTTGTTGCAATTAAAAACCGTCTATATTTGTTGCAGTTAAAAAATTCAAAAAAAAATATCATGAACAAAGCTGAATTAATTTCAAAACTTGCTGACGATGCAGGTATTACAAAAACACAAGCAAACGCTGCTTTGGATTCTTTTGTAGAAGCAGTTACTAAAACTTTAAAAGGTGGTGGTAAAGTTACATTGGTAGGATTTGGTACTTTTTCTGTATCAAAAAGAGCTGCACGTAACGGCCGCAATCCTCAAACAGGTGCTGTTATCAAAATTAAAGCAAAGAAAGTTGCTAAGTTTAAAGCCGGTAAAGAATTATCAGCTAAAATGTAATGTTGTATCAAACACATTTAAAAAGCAAGGTGCAACTGTGCCTTGCTTTTTTTGTAAACCTTAATCAATTAAATTCTCACAAAATAAAACATAGTAATTATGGGACGTGGTGATATAAAAACAAAAAAAGGAAAGATCTTCAGTGGCTCCTTTGGTAAATCAAGGCCTGCAAAATCTGCAAAAAAAGTGGTAGCTGCTACAAAGAAGAAGGCTGCTGCAAAGAAAAGTAAGTAAGTATTTATAAAGTATATAAGGTATATAAAGTAGTATAAGGTCACGACCTTGTTACTTTATATACTTTTTATACTTTCAACTGACTAAGGCGCCAGCCGCTCTATCTTCCAGCCCCCCTCCTCCGTTAAACCATATTGGATTCGGTCGTGCAACCGGTCTGAACGACCCTGCCAGAATTCTATAATACCAGGAATTACGATATATCCCCCCCAGTGTGGCGGACGCGGTATATCAGCATCATCATATTCCCGCCGGTATGCGGCCACATTCTCTTCTATAATTTCCCGGGATCCTATAACACTGCTTTGCGGTGATGCCCAGGCGCCCAGCCGGCTGCCTTCAGGCCTTGAAGCAAAGTATTCATCGCTTGCTTCCGTACTTACTTTCTTCACTTTGCCGGATATTCTTACCTGCCTTTCCAACTCCTTCCAAAAAAACACCAGGCAGGCCCATGGATTCGTGGCAAGTTCCTGCCCCTTATGGCTGTTGTAATTGGTAAAAAACACAAAACCGTCTTTGGAAAAATCCTTTAGCAGGACGATCCTTGCAGAAGGCATAGCATTGGAGTCTGCTGTTGCGAGCGTCATAGCATTTACTTCTTCTATCCCGCTTTTTAAAGCATCATCCCACCATTTTGAAAATTGCTCAACAGGGTCGGCAGCCACATCAGCTTCCAGCAGTGTTCTCATTTTATAGTCTTTACGCAGATCAGCGATACTTTGCATAGCATATTATTGTGCAGCAAAATTCATCTAAATAATACAAATAAAAAAGTATCCCCTTAAATAAGCAGGATACTTTTGTTTTAGTTATACCTTATCTATGGCGCCGTGCTGCTTTTTGCCTTTTCTTCAATATCTTTTTTCAGGCTGTCGAATCCTCCCTTGATACTGTCAGCCGGGCTGCGAAACATATAAGCTGATAAAAGGATCCCTACCGCAGCCAACCCTGCAAGGTAAAATCCAATACTCAGGTAAGATGTTCCCCCACCCATAGCATCAATAAAATTCCATACCATAATGACCGATGCGAGGGCACCACAAGCCAGGGCGATGAACCAAAAGGTCTTATCCAGGCTTTTTGTCTGGTCGCCCAAAAAAGCAGCCACGCCTGCTCCTATGAAACAAAAAAATACCAGTATACCATTGCCATGCATCCCGTTAACACTACTGCTCAACCCAAAAAAAGTAATTTTTATCCAAGGCAAAAACATGGCGATAATGCCTACAGCTGCAGCAATTAAAATGAATTTACGCTGCTTATTCATTGTCTGGAAGTTCATATGTAATAAGTTTTAGGCAATCAAAATAAAAAAAGGAACGCAGCAATGCAAGGCTTTGCAGTTATACTTATGAACACTAATTAACAATGTTCCTTAAGGATTGAACTCCCTCAAATATTTTTGCGATTCGAGTGTGGCCACCCTGGTTTTTAATTCATCCCTCTCCCTGCCGGTATTCTCCAGCTGGCTTTCCAGCTCACCAACATGACCGGCAACCTGTTGCAACTGTTTATTCTTTTCTGTGAGTTTCGCCAGTTGTGATTCTATATCTGTATGCTGTGTTTGTAAGTAAGCATACTGTCTTGCGAGGTCATTATATTGTTGCTGTAACCTTGCGGCTTCGGTTAATTCCTGTTGTAATTCCAGCTCTCTTTCTTCAGCGCCCAAAACCTGTTGCTCTTTCTTACCCAGCCGGTTTTGCATGCTTTCAATTTCATTCAATTGCCCTTCCAGTTTACTGCGTAACTCCGTAGCATCGGCAACGGCTTTTTTAAGCTTTCCGATCTCTTTTTCCCGCTCAACAAGTATGGCTTCTGCATCATCGAGCTGGGCCAGTAAACTCTCATTTACAGCTATGATACGGTTCATTTGGTCCTGTGAAAACATGGTATTGACGGTTATTTTGGTTTGTTGTATTTCAATTTATAGGTTTTAGGGGCTAAAAACAAGAAAACCAACGATTTTTTGTACCTTTTAAGCAATAAATTTCTGCCGGGCAGCGTATAAATATATCAGGGTATCTTAACCTGTAAATGCCCGATGTAAACTTACCTATAATTGACGGAAGACGAACTCATACGCGGATGTATCAGGCATGAGGCCTCCTGTCAGAAGGAGATCTTTCACCGTTTCGCCAATCGTATGCTTGGTGTTTGTAACCGCTATGCCCGTAATAGTGCAGATGCGGAAGATATTTTACAAGATGCTTTTATCAAGGTATTTGATAAGATCCAACAGTTCAAGTTCGAAGGTTCTTTTGAAGGCTGGATAAGAAGGATAATGGTGAATACCGCATTGAAAAAATATTCCTTGCGCAGGTATGAAAAAGAAGTGGTTGGTTATGAAGTTAAGGACAGGGATGAAAGTGGCCTGGAACCTTCAGCTTATGCTCATTTAACCGAAAAGGAAGTGCTGGAACTCA
>DATHEH010000395.1:0-14139 GCA_035318685.1 Ferruginibacter sp. | reverse complement strand
TATTGCCATAGTAGTAGCAAATTTTGTTTTCTGTGCGGCTATTTTCAAATTGTCACCGGAAGGAAGATCTTTTTCGATCTGGTTCTTCCTGGTATCAAGAGCTTCCCATAAAACCTTGATCTCGTCCCAGTCTTCACGGGTCCAGGTGCTTTTGTTATCCTCAACTGTAGTCACAAAGTTTCTGTATACTTCTAATGCATTGGCCGGGGTAACAAAATTATAACTCATGTCTGCTCCTAACTTCCCCTCGCCAAACAACCTGTTCCTTACTACCACCCGATAGTCTGAAGAAGTCGATGGCGTTACCGCTGCTTCGCTTTCTTTTATTTTCACTTCATACCTTGCTCTTAATGCCGCGTATCTTTCTTTGGCTTTTTCTGCCCTTTCCCTGTCTTCAGCTTCAAGGTTGGCAAGTGCTAATTCCGCTCTTGTAACCCTGTCCTGGTAGCCATTTTCAATAGCCGTCCAGTTTGCTGTTGTATAAACGGGTGTAAGTGCTTCAACGGAATCAACATAAGCGGTGAAACTTGTAGCATCATGTCTTGCTTCTTCATTAACGGTTTCTTTACAAGCTGTAAATCCTGTAGCTACAATAGCAGCTGAAATAATTAAATAGGTCTTTCTCATTTTATAATTTTTTGTTTCTGTAGGTAAGACAACATTTATGCCATGAAAAAACCGGGCAGATGCCATGCAGATTGGGGCGGGCATACAATAGTTAAGCCCCATATGTAGAAATTTTTCCACTATCAAGAAGGTAGCGTGAGATGTCCACAAAACAATCTACGGGTTTGTGCCTTCGGGATCGGGTTAAAGGCCACCGGTATCATCACTTACTATTTTGTCTCCATCATTTTTTCATAAGCTTTTTGCACCGCATCTAATTTGGTGATATAGATACTCCGGCCGTGTGTGCCTATTACCATTTCATTGTCTCTTTGCTGGATGGCAATATCATGAATGGGAACACGGGGAAGATTGATGCCTGCAGACATAAACGTTTTGCCTTTATCAAAAGATACATAGAGCCCGTTATCGCTGCCAACATAAATGATGTCTTCTTTTTTAGGATCTTCCTTGATCACATTCAGTGGTTCAGCAGGAAGGTCAGTACCCAATTGCGTCCAGCTTGTTCCATGATCTTCACTCACAAATAAGTAAGCACCAAAATTATCATTACGGTAACCATTCAGGGTTGCATATATCCTTCCTTCTTTATAAGCAGAAGGCATAACACGGCTTACATACATACCCTGCATTGCCTTTGGTAAACCGTTATTTATTTTTGTCCAGGTATACCCCCCGTCTTTTGTTACCTGGATATTCCCGTCATCGGTTCCAACATAGATCAATCCGAATCTTAGCGGCGATTCTACAAGCGTTGTAGCAGTGCCAAAAGGAATGTCTCCTTCTTTGGTTCCATTACTCAGGTCACCTGACAAGGGCTCAGGCTTTTCTCCTTTTTGTAAACTGCGGTGAAACTTATTGGTAGCATAATAAAAAACATCCTGGTTGTGCCTGCTCAGCCATATGGGTGTTTGCCAGTTGTAACGAAGCTTTGGTTCACCGAGGTCGTTACGGGGATAGATGGATACCCTTCTTCCGCCATCGGTACTTCTTCTGCCATATGAACCAAACTGCGAACCTGCATAAACCGTTTTGTTATCCCTTGTATCCGCATGTACCTGCATGCCATCGCCGCCACCGATCTGCTTCCAGGGATAAACAGCTTCATAATCCCACTGGTCGCTTTCTTTTGTTGTTGAAGGTCCATACCATGTTCCATTATCCTGCAGGCCGCCATAAATATTATAAGGCTTCGCGTCATCTACGGTAATATTATAGAACTGGCCGACAGATGGGGTATTTGCTTTGAACCAATGCTTACCGTTATCATAGGTTACATTACAGCCCCCGTCATTAGCTGCGATCCAATGACTGTCTTTGTTGGGATCCATCCAGCAGCCATGCCAGTCTGAATGCGTTGCAGCATTGTCTGTTGACTTAAATGTTTTACCCCCGTCTTCACTAAGCACCAGGTTGATACCACTGATAACGACCTTATTTTCGTTGGTATTGCTCACCGAGATCTTTCCGAAATAATAACCAAAGCTGCTGTAGATATTGAGCCCTTTGGTATTGACTTTTTTCCAGCTGAGGCCGGCATCATTACTGCGGTAAACTTCACAACCAATGACGGGTGTTGCAAAAGGGGTAGAATTGGGATCGTATAAATATTCATAAACGGCGGCAGGTTTTACCTTATCGGTTTTCACCAGTTCCTTTACATACGACGCTTTGTATTTTTCAGGAAAATTATTATGCAGCAAAAAAGTATCCAGCTTATTATCATTCAGCGCTAAAAAAGCTTCTTTGCTAAGGTCCCTGAAATCCTTCAGCACATAATTGGTATCCACTTTTTTCTGTGCGGTATCCGGCCTGCGGCCCTGGTTATCTACTGTTGCATACAGGATGTTTGGGTTAGCAGCAAAAACGGCAATACCGATCCTGCCTACGTTATTGCCTGTTGGAAAACCACTGCCTGCTGCTGTTGCTTTCCAGGTATTGCCCCCGTCTGTGCTTTTATAAATACCAGAGGTCTTGCCTCCTTCTTCAAAATCCCATGCCCTGCGGGTGCGGTACCACATGGCTGCATAAACTTCATCAGGATTTTTTGGATTGACCTCCATATCCGCAGCACCCGTATTCTCATCAACGTATAAAGCTTGTTTCCATGTTTTTCCGCCATCAGTGGTTTTATAAATACCTCTTTCTTTGTTGGGAGAATATAAATGCCCCAACACGGCAACCCATGCGATATTATTATTTGTAGGGTGCAAATTTATTTTACCGATATGATGACTCTCCGGCAAGCCGAGCCATTCCCAGTTCTTTCCATTATCGGAGCTTTTGTAAACACCAAGACCTGCATAAGATGAGCGGCTGCTGTTTGCTTCGCCTGTGCCCACCCAGATAGTGCTGTTCTGCCCCGGAGCCTGCGACCAGTTGACCGCAATATCACCGATCGTTATAGCATTCTCTTTATCAAAAATGGGAACCAGGCTTTGGCCGTTATTGACCGTATGCCATAAGCCTCCCGAAGCATAGGCCACGTAAAACTCTGTGGGGTCGGCAGGATTTACCTCAATATCTACTACCCTGCCACTCATTACACTGGGCCCCGCATTACGGAATTTAAGGTCCTTTAAAAGACTTTTATCTTCCAGCAATTTTCTTTTTTGCAAACCGTTTAACCTTTCAGCACCCGTGCTGGGCTTTACCTGTGCGGGAAGAGAATTAACATTTATAAAAAGCAGGATTAATGTAATTTTGAATACATTCTTCATTAGCGGTCGTTTTGTATGTAAGAAAGAAAATTTAAAAGCATCCTCATGTTATTTTTAAAAATACGGCAATTGTTGTTACTTACCATCATCATGTTTTTGTTTTTGATGAATGGGCATGCCCAATATAAAAGCTTTAAGCTGAATGATGCAGGTGATACCATCAATGCCATTGATAAGAATGATCTTAAACAAGGCAAATGGGTGATACACGTAGATGAGTTAAGGGGAGAGCCGGGCTATGAGGAAGAAGGCATCTTTGCAAAAGGAAAAAAAGAAGGCATCTGGCGCAAGTATAGTTTGACCGGCGATATCATTGCCGTGGAATTTTATAAGCTGGGCGATAAACACGGCCTTCAGCAATATTATACTTTCCTGGGTGACCTGATAAGGGAAGAATCCTGGAGGGCTTATGATCCCGATGCACCTTATGATACGGTTGCAGTATATGGCGAAGGCAATAACGAGATCATAGAGTATAAGATCATTAAAGCGGAGCCATACAGTGTAAGGCATGGCGAATGGAGATACTTTGATGCAGGTACGGGGAGAATTGCAAAGGTTGAAAGGTATGACCGTGGCCATCTGGAAAAGCCCGGTGCAGTGGCGCAGGCAAATGTTGCCCCGGCCAAAAAAAATAAAAAAGTAGAAAAGACACCCGAGATGCTGGAATGGGAAAAGAAGAATAAAGGAAAGAAGAAAGTGGTAAGGGATGGAAGGACAACGTCC
Source organism: Ferruginibacter sp. (assembly GCA_035318685.1). Lineage (GTDB taxonomy): Bacteria > Bacteroidota > Bacteroidia > Chitinophagales > Chitinophagaceae > Ferruginibacter. Next base: position 10,066 of record DATHEH010000395.1, on the reverse strand, counting down.
GGTGGTTAATGCAAATTAAAAATTAAGAATTAAAAATTAATAATAACTCCGGGATGCCGGGGTTTTTATTTTAATCAGGCAATGGCTGTAAATATTTTTTTGAACGCCGGCAAATAATCAGTAATTTGTATTGGTCACCCCCTTATTATCAAACCAATACTGCATGATCAAATTTTACCCACGCCTACATAATGCAATCAACCATTTAAAAAAGCAGTTCTCTCGTGTCGGCTTATTGCTTTTTTTAATATTGCAGCTGGGCAACGATGCTCATAGCCAATGCATACCACCACCACCTGTTTCCGTTACACCAATGATCAGTTGTGGTGGAGTTCCCGGCGGCAATGGCCCCTGTAACCCGCTCACAGCAACAGGTGCAGATACCTATGTTTGGACACCCTTCGCAGGTTTATATACCGATTGTACACAAGCCATTCTCTACACAGGAGGCAACTCATCCACGGTTTTTGCAGCGCCAACAGCAGCAACAATATATACTGTTACCGGAACGGTTACCGCCACAGGCTGCACTGCTACAGCAACTGCTTTCGTTAATGCTACTCCGCAGGCACCAGTTGTAATACCTTCTTCGGTATCGATGTGTATCAGCGATCCCCCGGTAAAACTGCAAATTTCTCGGGGACCCGTAACGTCCCTGTTCTGTTCAGGGCCGGTAAATATTGCCGCTCCGGATAACAATGTAGCAGGCAGTTCGAACAGTATAACTGTTTCCGGCATTCCTGTTTCCTGTATCATAACCTCGGTAACTGTATCCATCAATATGCCGCATACACGGATAGGCGATATGGTATTTGTATTAAGAGCTCCCAATGGAGTTGTTCTTAATCTTGATTATCACATTAGCGCTACAGGCGGAAGCGGCGGAACTATGGGCTTTGTAAACACCAGGATAAGTTCAACCGGAACGGCAGCTTTAAGTTCCGGAACCAATCCGTATACTGGAGTTTTCAGAGCTGATGCCCAAATTGGAGCTGTCGGTGGTCCTACCGGAATGTCGCCAACGATAACAACCTGGACTCCATTATTCGCAATACCGAACGGAACCTGGACATTGGGATTTTATGATGGGGCCACTTCAGAGGTGGGTACATTGACCTCATGGTGCCTGTCGATTACTACTAGCTGTGCTGGTTTACCTTCTACACAAGCTGTATGGTCGCCGTCTCCCGGATTATTTTTAGACCCGGCAGCTACTATACCTTATGTTGCCGGAACAGCGACCGACTCATTATGGGTGAAACCTATTCCCGCGGGAGTTTATACCTACCAGGTTACCACAGGCAGTTTACCTGCATCCACCCAATCATTTACCAATTCAACAGCCATTTCAATTCCGGTGGGAGGCACTGCAACGGCTTACCCATCACCATTAGTTGTCTCCGGGCTGCCTGTAACAGGTATTAACGTGAGGGCGGTAATACTTCATAATGTAGATCATAGCAGGTCAGAAGATATTGATATTTTATTGCAGTCCCCATCCGGTCAAAACGTGATATTGATGTCAGATGTCGGTGGAGCAAACACTATAGCCAATGCTTCTTATACTTTTGAGGCTCTGGGTCCTTTTATGAACGGTGCAGCAGCTAATCCCACCGGCACGTACAGGCCAACCAACCAGGGAGCATTAGATAATTTTCCAGCACCTGGGCCTGGAGCTGTTTCTCAGCCATCCCCGGTATTAGCTATGTTTAGCGGCAGCCACAATGGTACCTGGAAGCTGTTTGTTATGGATGACGACGGAAGCATCGGGCAGGGAATGATCTCAGGCGGCTATACCATTATTTTCGATGTAACGGGTATTACCTGCACTTCGCCACCCACCAGTGTGGTAGTAACCGTGGGCCCAAATGCCGTGATCACTACACAACCAGCAAATCAAAATGTTTGCATGGGCAATAATGCGCACTTTAATGTTGTGGCTACCGGTAGCGGGTTAAGTTATCAATGGCAGTTAAGTATCGATGGAGGTGTTAGTTTTAATAACCTCATCAATTCTGCTCCTTACATTGGTGTTAATACGGCTTTCCTTACTATTACTGCCCCGGCATTAAGTATGAGTGGGAATCGTTACAGAGTTATTGTAAATGGAGGCGTGTGCGGTACAGCAACTTCAAACCCTGCCCTGCTCACTGTTAATCCGTTACCAAATATTGTGATAGGACCGTCTTCTTATATTGTATTATATCCGGGCCAGAAAACCACCCTTACTTCCGCTGTAACACCAAATGCTGCGGCTACTTATACCTGGTTACGCAACGGGATACCGGTGCCGAATGCAACAGCGGATACATTGCTGGTAGACTTTTCTCAATTGGGTTTATACCGGCTGCGTGTTACAGATATTAATGGGTGTCCGAATCTTTCCGATACAATAAGGGTAACCGATTCAGCAGGCACCCTGAGGGTATACCCAAATCCATCCAGGGGTAATTTCCAGCTGAGGTTGTACACTGAAAACAACAGCACGGTGCCATTGAAGATCATCATCTATAATAATATGGGCGTAATAGTGGCCACCAAGTATCATACGCAGACCAGTTCCTATGAACGGATCGATATCGACCTGAGAAGAAATGGCAAAGGATATTATTTTATCGACGTACTGGATACAAATGGACGGCGACTAGCGAGGTCGAAGGTTTTAGTTCAATAGGATCAATTTAGATTTAAGAATTTGACTCCGGCAATGCCGGAGTTTTTTTTGATATATCAATGACCTTATTCTACCAATAACCCGTTTGGTCATTTAACAGAAGGGTCGATCCCGTCAATCCGTAACAAGTATAAAAATCCTTTTTCCCTGGTGTTTTTCTCTTGTATTTAAAATACGGAAGTTTCATCTTAGCAAAACTTTCATTCCGGAAATTTTAACCGTACTAACTATGCGATGGTATTTTGAAATAAGCTGCAAGCCTCCGCCGGGCAGGAATCTTCAGATGGATTTTCCTGTCCAGGCCGGAAATTAACGGATGGCTGCAATTCAATCCAAGCAGGTAATAAAAAACTTTTTAACGCACCCTATAAAATTTTAAAAAATGAAAAAAAATCTCAATCTTGTATTTACTGCATTATTGCTGTCAGTAAATATGATCAGCATGGCTCAAAGTAATAATCCTTATGATCAGCGTGGAGTTGATTATATGAGTTCCATGCAAATTATTTCCAATGATGTAAAAACCCGGGGAGTGAAGGACCTTAGCCAGTCCACTCTTGACTATTATTCAGGGCAGATCCCTCTCCAAACCCAGGCATCCGCGGAAATGGCAGGAACAATTCTCAGGACAATAAAAACGCCTGGGTTCAATCTTTCCGCTTTTGTTGATAACAGTGCGCTATCAATGGGCGCAAAGCATGCGATCAAAGACATTTATACGGGCAGCCGTGACCAAACTCGCGAAGCTTTCAGAACAGCTTTAGTTACTAAGGTTGATCATATTAACGGAATGGCACTGGCGCCAGCAGAAAAAGAACTTGTGCTTTCATTGGCTGCCATTACTTATCACGCTGCTTCTGCAGGAGATCATTTGCGCCTGAATCCCGGTGAAGAAGATTCTCCTTGCGTAGTCTTTGGCGGGGGAGGTTCAGCACCGATACCATGCTGGGTAGCAGGTGCTACTTTTGGTGGGGTTGCAGGTTGGCTGATCTGCGGACCACTATGTGCATTGGGTGGTGCAGTTATCGGGGGCGTGATTGGTGCGATATGTGAATAACAAAAGAGTGATTTAATAATTGGGATAAGGCCATTCCGGGTTGGGATGGTCTTATTTCAGATAAAAAATACACATATGAAATGTATACTTATTTCGCTGATGTTTTTTTTTAGCACTGATTCATTTTCACAAAGCCTTATTGCAAATACAAGGATCGGATATTCGATCGGAAAAATGCCTGACATGAGAAAGATAATGCTGTATTCAGGTGTGGACCTTGTAAAGGAATTTAAAATAACTGAGTTCTATAAAGTGGACATTGGTATTGGAGGCTCTTCATTTAAATTCAGTTTTATCGACACATCCGGCACAAGCATTTTCAATAAAAAACTTTACATACATGTGCCGATATCGGTCAAGAAGAACTATTTCATAAACAGAAGGTCAAATGCCTTTATTGAATTTGGAATAATGAACAGCTTCCTCGGCTATGATAAAAAAGAATTTTATTATATCGGTGGCATCAAAACTCTCGTAACGAAATCCTGGGGTTATAATGCAGGTTTGCTATGGGCTGTGGGGTTCCGTACAGTAATGGCGAATGGCGGAAGGTTCTTTACGATAAAATTGGGAGGGCATGAAGATTATCTTTCCTCTTATAAAAATGCATCTTTGAAGATCAAACAAAATACTATGGTCCTGGGGATCTGTTTTGAGAAAAAACATAAGTGATGCATTTTTTAATTACGATCATCTTCTGTATTTCTATAAATACTGGCTTTGGACAAAAAAATCACGTTGATAGTATCAGTGATCAGTTGAAGCTTAAAGAGAATACCATCTACATGTTCTGCAGGGGTACTTCTTCAAAATCAAGTCTTATCGCTCATGGCTTTAACCTTATGGATACCAACATAACACATATAGGCATTGGCTTCGTAGATGGAACGAACATTCGGATTTACAATGTATCTGATAACGCAAAGGCTTTAAAGAGCGCCCTGGTCATAGACTCGCTGGGATCTTATATTGGAACTCCGGGGGTGTTTTATTTTTCAGTTTGGGAAACTAATAATTCATCGGAGGAATTCAACAGGCTAAAAGCTTCATTGAAAGAATATGCATCAAGGCAAATAGTTTTTGACCCTTTTTTCAGGATCAACGCGGATGATACATTATACTGCTCTGAATTCTGCGCTATGGTCCTGGCCCGGGTCAACAGCCACACGTATTCATTTAAACCAACGGTGTCAATTTTAAATAACGCGATAATCGAATCCTACCTTGGCAGGAAAAAAATTAGTTATTTCCCGGTGGATTTTTTTGAGATCAACAGCAATTTCAGAAAAATGTTCAGCTATAAATTCAAATGATTTCTGCACAAATAAATTTCATTATGCTGAATGATACGCCCTAATAATATAATACAAGCGGTTACCCTCTGCATCTTGTTGGCCCCGGGCGGGATAATGAATTCGGAAGCGCAAAATATTACTGCTAAAAAAGAAGACAGCATAAAGTTTAAAGAATATAAACCGGAGATCTTTACTTCGGGATTCATCGACCTGATGAACAGCGGGCAGGTAAATGCATCGGCACGTTTCATTCGTTTGTTTATCGGCGAGCCGGGTAAAATAGCTGTTCCCCTTTCCTTATATGGCGGCGTATCCAATAATAATTTTCAAAACCAAAGCGGTACAAGCGGTTTACAAAAAAACAATAACCATCTCGTAACCCAATACATCAATCCTTTAAGCGGACTTTTAAATATTTCGGTAGACGGCATTGTTTATTTCAAACGAACGCAAAAGCCAACAAAAAAAGGCTTTCTTTACCATGCAGGAGAACGTATTTTAACGGGATATAAAAAGGGAGCAATTACCGACCCGCAGACAGGCAACCCGGTCAATTTTTTAAATAGTTTCTTAACCACAGGAGTGTATTTTCAAACTGGGGCATGGGAACGCAATAATGCAAAGAATATGGGCATATTCTGGATGGCAGCGAGGTTTATTATCTGCTATACCAATCCCAAACAAATAAAGGAGTTTTTACCGGATATCAATACCAATGGCATCTATCATGGCTACTCCATAGGATTTGGCGTCGAGATCAATAATTTTGTTAACCTCAAACTGATCTATTATAAGTATTTAAAAAATCCCGAGATAGATTATTTTTTGCCTATTTATCAATTCTCGTTTAATTATTCATTAAAAAACTGACAGTGAACATCTACTTCACTGCCATTATACTCACCGCACATCCCCCACCCGGCGCTAATTTTAAATTCAAAACTGTTTTGCTGTCAACAACCTGTTTGGTTATTTTATATGCTGCAGGGTTCTTATCATAGCTTGCATCATCAGCATCGGCATATATAACAGCATTATATTTTTTGCCCGGGTCAAGGAAACTTAATGCAACACTTGTTGTTCTTGGGTTCTCATCTGTTATGGAACCGAGAAACCAGTTGTTCTTTCCTTTTGCTTTTCTTGCCACTGTAATATAATCTCCGGGTTCGGCTTCGATGTATTTACTTTCATCCCAATCCACAGCTACGTCTTTTATGAACTGGAAGGCATCCAGCTTCTTTTCATAGATCTCCGGAAGGTCTGCCGCCATTTGCATTGGGCTGCAGATGGTAACATACAATGCCAGTTGTTTTGCAAGTGTTGTGTGGACCGTTTCTTTTTTATTCTTGTCCCAATAATTCAATTCCAGTTGAAAGATCCCCGGTGTATAATCCATTGGCCCTCCCATGAACCTGGTAAAAGGAAGGATAACATCATGCTGTGGTTTGTTGCCTTCGCTCCATGCGTTGAATTCCATTCCCCTTGCTGCTTCGCTGGCCAGCCAGTTGGGATAAGTGCGGCTTAACCCTGTAGGACGAACAGGCTCATGCGCAGCAAGCATAATTTTATAATCAGCGGTTTTTTTCGCTACCCTGTTGTAATGGTTCACCATCCATTGCCCGTCGTGGTGCTCACCACGGGGAATGATATGACCCACGTATCCCGTCTTCACCGCATCGTAGCCATTGGCTTTCATAAAGCGGTAAGCCGTATCCATCTGCCTTTCATAATTGGTAACCGATGCAGAAGTTTCATGGTGCATGATGAGCTTTACCTTTTTTCCTGCTGCATATTTATGTAATCCTTTCACATCAAAATCACCATAGGGTGTTACAAAGTCAAACACATTTTCCTTGTATTGGCCAAACCAGTCTTCCCAGCCAACATTCCATCCTTCTACCAGCACGCCGCTGAAACCATGCCTTGCGGCAAAGTCGATATAACGCTTAACATTGGCCGTATTTGCACCATGCTTGCCACTTGCACTGTCCCAACTTGCTTTGCCCACGTGCATCTCCCACCATACGCCTACATACTTGGTTGGTTTTATCCATGAAGGGTCTTTAATAACAGAAGGATCATTCAGGTTAAGAATGGTATGCGATGCAAGGATGTGTGTGGCTTTATCAGAAACAATGATCGTACGCCATGGTGTTTTTGCAGGCGCCTGTAAATAAGCTTTATTACCTAATGCATCCGGCACCAGTACAGATGACAGTGTATTGGTTGACTTATTAAGAAGCAGGTTCATAGCAGGATAATTCACCAGGGCCGCTTCATGAATGTTGATATACAAACCATCCTTTGTTTTTAACATCAAGGGCGTTTGCACAGATGAAGCATCAAAGAACTGGTGGGCATAGATATTGGCCGCATACTTGGGATCGTCTCCATTTACTTCGCTGAGGTTGGTAACGTTCGGAGAGAATTCATTGCTGTCATAATCTCCCGGTATCCAGAATGCCTTGTGATCACCTGTTAAATGAAATTCTGTTCTTTCTTCCGACACAATAAAATGACCAAGGTTCTTCTGCCGGGGAAACTCGTAACGGAAACCAACACCGTCATCAAATACTTTAAAGATGATATTGAACTGTATCGCATTACCCCCCTTCTGAGAAAGATTAACGATAAACTGGTTATAATTATCCCTGATCTCTTTGGTATCACCCCATACCGGTTTCCATTTGGTATCGGAACTTGTTTTAGTTGATGAACTTATGCTAAGCCCCTCCTTTAATGAAGGCAATACGATATCGTTCATTGTTTGCTTTAATTCAAAACCCATGGACGATGGAAGTACTACCGGTTGATTTTTATAAGATACATCATACATGGCCGTGCCCTTATCATTAAGCCAGAACTGCAGCCTGATATTATTATCGGGAGAACTGACAATGGCTTTGGTCTGGCCAAAAATTACCGCAGTTGCAAAGATGGCGATAGCCGCGATCAATGATCTTTTTAAAAACATAGCAAACAATTTAGAGAGTAAATCTACAGATTAATGTGTAAAAAATACACACTATTGGGATTTTATTGAAAAAAGTTTTTGAAAAAGAGCAAGTGGTAGCTTATATTATTTCTCCAGTAATCCCAGTTATGCTGGCCCGGTCTTTCACTATAGTCATGCGGGATCTTGAGTTGCCGCATCTTTTCATGGAGCCTGCGGTTACTTTCAATAAAAATGTCTTTGTCGCCGCAATCAAAGATGATCTTAAGAGGAGTGCCTGCATAAGTATCAATTAAACTTATGATCGTCATATCCCCCCATGCTTTGGATTGTGTGTTGGTATCCCCGATCCTTTTGCTGATATCATAACGGTTCTTACTTTCTTTCAGGTCCATTCCGCCACTCATACTTCCGGCAGCGCCAAAAATATCCGGATGTCTTAAGCCAAGGAACAATGCCCCATGACCACCCATGCTAAGACCGGTTATTGCCCTGTGCGCTTTATCCGCAATCGTCCTGTAATGCTTATCCATATGGTTAACCACTTCTTTTGCTACATGTGTTTCATACCTGTAAGTTGTATCTGCCGGGCTGTCGAAATACCAACTGCTTTTTGCGCCATCGGGACAAACGATAATGGATTGGTAAGTATCTGCATATTCTTTTAATTGCGGCACCCTTATGATCCAGTTACTGTACCAGCCGTCATAACCATGCAGGAGATAAACTACGGGGAACCTGTTCTTTTTCACTTTATAACTATCGGGTTTTATCACTACTGCCCTGATGGTTTTATGCATACTGTTGCTGAAGATAGCAATAGTATCCACAGAACCACATTGTGCAGAAAATGCAGAAAATAGGATTATGAAAAAAATATAGGCAGATCTCATAGTGATTGTACGCTAAGCTAATAAATTATACGACAAAAGGCCACCTTTTCAGGCAGCCCATGTTCGTGCTTGGTTTCTAAATTATTAGTATGATCAGTTAATGACCGTTAATTTTTTCGTTAAAGCATCACCTGTTTTATTATTTTTTATTCTTACCAGGTATATGCCTTTTTGCAGACCAGTAATATCGATCGAATTGGTATTCGCCAATTGTGTGGTCTTTAAGATCTTGCCGGAATTATCGATCAGTTCAACTGTTGTTGCTTCGGAAATATCCGTAATGGTGACTTTGGTAGCACCCATACTTGGATTGGGATAGATTGTAAAATCACTAACTGCTGCAGTTCCTTTAACAGCCCTGGTCTCACTATACTTAAAAGCGCCATCAATATCCACCAGCTTTAAACGGTATTGAGAAACAGCTTTTGACATATTCTGATCATTGAAAGAATATGAACTACCCAAAGCATTGTTTACAGCATCTACTGTACCAACCGCAACATAACCGCTGCCGGTATTCTTTTCGATAATAAATTGTTTGGCATTGACCTCCGTTTCAGAAGCCCAGTTCAAAGAAACTGTATTGCCGTTTCTCCGGGCGTAAAATGAACTGATCTTGATGGGTAATACACCACTACCAACAGGAATGATCTGTGTGATACCACAGGAATTACCCCCACCACAGCTTCCGGTAAAGCGTTCAAAAGAAGCTGAAAGTGTAGGAATACCTCCCGGGGCAATAATATTATTATACACGTGAGTACCGGTGGCACCTCCCCCGGCATTAATTGATAAGCAGGTATTTAAAACTGTAGCCGGGTTGGTTGTACCAACTCTCACGATCACATTAAAATACTTTTGGCCATCCGCTTGCCAGTTAAGGGTTAATCGCCATGTTACGCCGTCATTACTGGGATTAGAAAAAGATGCTGCGGTTGCCTGTACACAGTTTTGTGCGGAGGCGGTAATGCATAGCAATAGCAATGCAATACATGAAGTAAAAAATTTCATTGTTTTTAGGTTTTGAGGTTAATGATGTGGCTTATCCAACAGGTGGAAAGGAAATTAAACAATGGAATTTCTTATGTATTGGAACATAAAAATTTAAAAAAATACCGATGGGGTTTGAAGCTTTTGTATAGGAGATAAGTGGAGCTACGAGCGGATCGTAGGTTTCAAGGTATACCAAAGATA
>DATHEH010000394.1:0-2832 GCA_035318685.1 Ferruginibacter sp. | reverse complement strand
GAGTCTTGACCTGGGTGTTGACTTTCGCCCGGTAGAAACGGTAATACAGGTTGGCAGCCCCAAAGGCGTGGCAAGGTTCTTACAAAGGGCAGGCCGCAGCGGGCACCAGCCGGGATCGGTAAGCCATATTTATTTTCTTCCAACACATTCACTGGAATTGATGGAAGCTGCGGCGCTCAAAACAGCCATGCAGGAAAATATTATTGAAAGCAAAGAACCAAGGTTGCTTTGTTTTGATGTGCTGATACAATATTTGTCAACGCTTGCCATTTCCGATGGCTTTATACCCGAAGTGATCTTTGAAGAAATAAGATCTACGCATTGCTATAAAGATATTACCGAAGCAGAATGGCAGGAGATCCTCCATTTTATAACCGAAGGGGGTAAAGCATTAAAAGAATATGATGATTTTAAGAAGGTAGAGGTAATTGACGGGCTCTATAAAATAAATAACAGGCGTATCGCCATGCGCCACCGTATGCATATCGGCACCATCGTTAGTGATGCTTCCATGAAAGTGAAATTCTTAAGTGGCGGGTATATTGGTGTTATTGAAGAGTGGTTCATTGCAAGACTTACGCCGGGAGATGTTTTTACTTTATCCGGACGTAACCTTGAGTTTGTGGCGGTAAAGGATATGACGGCGATGGTAAGAAAGTCGAACGCAAAAAAATCGATTATACCCAGCTGGCAGGGAGGCCGCATGCCTTTATCAGCAAACCTCGGAATGATGCTACGTAAAAAACTGGATGAGGCCGGCGGAGATACTGCATCAAAAAAAGCAGAAGAGATAAAAGTGCTTGCGCCCCTGCTTGACCTGCAGGAAGAATTATCACATCTTCCCAAACAAGACCAGCTGCTGGTCGAACACATTGAAACCAAAGACGGGTTCCATCTTTTTGTTTATCCTTTTGAAGGCAGGTTGGTACATGAGGCCATGGCAGCGATATTGGCGTATCGCATAAGCAAAATAAGACCGATAACTTTTTCATTTGCGATGAATGATTATGGATTTGAATTGTTGAGCGACCAGCCCATACCTGTAGATGATACCAACGCATATGAATTGTTCTCACCCCAAGATCTGTTTGCGGATATACAGCGAAGCGTTAATTCAACAGAAATGGCGAGGCGCAAATTCAGGGATATCAGTGTCATTGGCGGGCTCATCTTCCAGGGCATGCCCGGTGAGCGCATCAAGCAAAGGCATTTACAAAATTCTGCTTCATTGCTTTTTAATGTGTTCAGCGAGTATGACCCCAACAATTTATTATTGCGACAGGCTTATGCCGAAGTGATGGAACAGCAGATGGAAGAGGAGCGGTTGCGAAATATGTTGGAAAGGATACAGGCAGGAGAGATCATCATACGTTTTCCAACAAGGCTTACGCCTTTTTGTTTCCCCATAAAAGCCGATAGTATGAGAGAAACCCTCTCTTCTGAAAAGCTCGAGGACAGGATAAGGAAGATGCAGGAGCAGTTGGAAGAGGATACCCGTTAGAATCTTTTCAAGCGTTTAAATCGTTTAAATCGTTTAAATCGTTTAAATCGTTTAAAAGGGTTTCAGATTATACACAACGCTGCAACGATGAAAACGATATCTCAGTTATCTTTGCACCCCCATGCACGACTTTATAAAACATGCCATCCACAACAACAGCTTCCTTCTCTCTGCATCGAGGTGCATATTTTGGGAAGAAGAAAAGGCATTGATACTTTCTGATCTTCATTTTGGCAAGACCGGCCATTTTCGTAAAAGCGGTATTGCCGTACCGCAAACCATTTTTAAAGAAGACATGCAGCGACTAACGGCCCAGGTGCAGTATTTCAAACCAGCGTACCTGATCATTGTGGGCGACCTTTTTCACAGTCATGCCAATAAGGAAATGGAATTATTTTTAAAATGGCGACAGGATTTCGAAAACTTATCCATTCAGCTGGTGATGGGCAATCATGATATACTGGGGAATGACTGGTATAGTAAAGCAAACATAAGTTGTCACGAAAAGCAATTACAAAAGGGTGATTTTATTTTTACCCATGACAATGCGGATTGCGGGGATACGGAGAATTGTTATGTCTTCAGCGGCCATATACATCCATCGGTTACGCTGTTTGGCGCTGCAAGACAATCCTTAAAATTTCCATGCTTTTATTTTACCAAAACGTATGCGGTATTACCCGCCTTTGGAAGATTCACCGGCATGCATTCCATTGCGCCCGCAAAAAAAGATGCTGTTTATGCATTGATCGAAAACAAGGTCATGCGTGTGCAGGGATGATCTTTACCGCCACTTAAATGCAAAATAACTACAGGGCTTTTCAGACGCATTACTGACACCGTGCATTTTTTCAGCTTCAATGATACAGAGGTCACCGGGGCCAGCCTTGTATGCCTTTCCATCGATTATCATCTCCGATTCCCCATCAATAATTAAAATGATCTCGGTGTCAATATGCTTATGTGGCGCATGACTCGGCCCTTTTGCTTTGAGGTGAGTGGTATGCATCTCGTAATTCTCCGTCATGGCTGTGGGCCGGTCAAAATATTTTCTTGTTCCCTTGTTATTGGCTTCTTTATAAGACAGCGAATCATAATGCAATAATAATGTGCCGCCTGCTTTTGTGCTTCTTTCCATGTTCACCGGTTTCTTCGACCGGAACATCAATACATAATAGGTGAGCGGTCCGTTACCAACATTTTCAAATGTTTGCGATTCGAAAGGAGGTATAAGCAGCACACTTCCCGCCCCAAGTACGCTACTTTTATCTCCAATACTGCACTTCATCGTACCTTCTTTTATGATGATAACCTCTTCAATATCCTTTTGT
>DATHEH010000393.1:0-6158 GCA_035318685.1 Ferruginibacter sp. | reverse complement strand
CTGATGGGTGAAGGGGTAACTTTTTATATTGGCAATAATGATGGCAGTTTTTGGACCGACATGGCGAGGCCTGTTCCTAACCCGCCAAATATAATTAAGGAGAGCAATAAATATTTTGAGTATGATGATCCAAAAGGAGTTGAGGTTTTAGCTGCAGTACAGCCAATTCCTAACAGTGACTGGCAGGTACTGATCGAATATTCGAAACAAAGTATGACAGAAGGGGCAACCAGGTTTTTAAAATGGCTGATCATAATCGGGGGATTACTGCTCGTTGCAGGTATTTTTATCGCATGGCTCATGAGCCACAATATCATCAAACCACTAAAGCAACTTACAAAAGCAGCGACCGGCATAGCTAAAGGAGATTATTCCCTGCCTGTTGAAGTTGACAGGGATGATGAATTGGGAGAACTCGCAAATTCATTTAATGTAATGCAGGAAAAGATACACGCCAACCAGTTGAATCTTGAACAGAAAGTACTTGAGCGTACGGCACAGCTTGAATCTGTGAACAGCGAACTGGAAGCTTTTTCTTATTCCGTTTCGCATGACCTGCGTGCGCCCTTGCGTGGCATCATGGGATTTACCACGATACTGGAAGAAGAATACAGCAGCAAACTGGATGATGAGGCCAGGCGCATCACAGGTGTAATTAAAGCCAATACGCAAAAAATGGGAAACCTTATTGATGACCTGCTGACCTTTTCAAGGATGGGAAGGAATGATATCGTAAAGACAACAATCAATACCCGTGATATGGTTAACGAGGTCATATCAGGCATTCCTAAGAATAAAGAAGGGAAAATAAAATGGGTTACCGGCGCATTGACGGCGTCTTATGCAGATAGCAATACGATCAGGCAGGTATGGATAAACCTTATTTCAAATGCTGTAAAATATTCGGGTCAAAAAGAAGATCCCGTCATCGAGATCGGTTCTTTCCCTCATGAAGGGCAAAATGCCTTTTATATAAGAGATAATGGCGTGGGTTTTGATAAAAGATATAAGGATAAGTTATTTAAGGTTTTCCAAAGACTACATAACCCGGATGAATTTGAGGGTACCGGGATAGGACTAGCTATTGTAGAAAAAATCATATCAAAACACGGGGGAAAGGTATGGGCTGAGGCTGAGACAGGTCAGGGGGCTAGTTTTTATTTTAGTCTCCCCAATGCATGAGTATGAACAATGATGAATTTCAATTAAATCAAAAACAAACTTACCTGTTATGAATGCTAACGCTGTTGACCTCTTACTGGTTGAAGATGATTCGGACGATGCGGAACTTACCATACGTGAGTTAAAAAAGCACAATATGGCCAATAATCTTTTTCATGTGAGAGACGGGGAAGAAGCCATTGAATTTATATTTGCAACAGGCAGATTTGAAGGGAAAAGGAATATGCAGCAGGTACCCAGGCTGATATTGCTTGATATACAAATGCCCAAGGTGAACGGGATAGAAGTGTTGCAGAAGATAAAATCAGATGAACGTACCAAGGCAACACCTGTCGTTATTTTAACGTCCTCTAAAGAGAACCCTGATATTCAAAGCTGTTATGCCCTTGGTGCAAACAGTTATATCGTTAAGCCGGTAAATTTTGAAGGATTTGCGCAAGCTATAAAAAACCTCGGATTTTATTGGTTATTGTTAAATCAACCACCCACCTGAAAAACCTATGAAAGGCAAACTAAAAATATTAATACTGGAAGATAATCCTACCGATGCAGAAATTGTGCAGCGGGTATTGAAAAAGGAAAAGATCCACTTTGAATCCACGGTGGTAATGACCAGCGATGCTTTTTTAAAGGCGCTGGATGAATTTAAACCTGATCTTATTCTTTCTGACAACTCAATGCCACAATTCACGGCAACAGAGGCACTGGAAATAATAAATGAAAGAGGTACCCGCATTCCTTTTATCCTGGTTACCGGAACTGTATCTGAAGAATTTGCTGCAACTGTAATTAAGCTGGGAGCAGATGATTATATTTTAAAGGACCGGTTGATAAGACTGCCTTCTGCCATAGAAGCTGCGCTCAGGAAAAAAGAAGATGAAAATGAAAAACTGATAACGGCACAAAGATTAGTGCAGAGTGAAGTAAGATTCCGTACCGTGGTAGCCAGGATATCAGATGCTTTTATAGCGCTTGATAAGAACTGGTGCTATACTTTCGCAAATGACCGGGCAGGAAGACTTGTTCAGCGGGAACCGGATTACCTGATTGGAAAAAATGTATGGGAAGAATTTCCCGAAAGTGTCGGGTCTGTTACCTACCGTGATTTTCATAAAGCGATGAACGAACAACGCTATATCTGCAACGAGGACTATTATGGACCCCTGGACCTGTGGTTTGAAAATCATATTTATCCTTCACCCGACGGATTATCTGTGTTCATCAGGGATATCACGGAAAAGAAAAAATCAGAAGAGGCAATACGTAAAATGGAGCTGGAAATATTGAACCAAAAGATACAGGAACAAAAAAAGATAACCCGTGCGATCATGAATGCACAGGAAAAACAACGCAACCATATCGGGCAGGAATTACACGATAACGTGAACCAGATCCTGGCAGGAACAAAATTATACCTGAGCATGGCGGGGAAAAAAGATGACAAGCTGAAGGACCTGATCAAATACCCTATGGAACTTATCGACAATTCCATCAGCGAGATAAGGATATTAAGCAGCAGGTACGTGACCCCGTTGAAAGATATCAACTTAAAAGAAATGGTAGAAAAACTGTTGCATAACCTGGATAAATCCGCAGATATAAAAACGCAATTTGTTTATGATGTGGGAGATGAGAGAGCAGGCGATGACCTTAAGCTGAATATTTACCGCATCATCCAGGAGCAGATCAATAATGTCATCAGGCATGCCTCGGCAAAAAATGTGAACGTTTCCATAGAAGCTGATGCTAATGATATTCATGTAACATTTACAGATGATGGTGTAGGCTTTGACCCTGATAAAAAACGTAAAGGGATAGGCGTGTCCAATATGCTCAACAGGGTAGAATCTTTTAACGGGGAAGTGGAAATAAAGACCTCGAAAGGAAATGGCTGTGCAATAGCAATAAAGATACCATACAAATAAAACATCATTGATCTTATAAAAGAAGGCCAACTTTTGTTGACCTTCTTTTATAAGATTTTATCCTACCCTACCGGTAGCAGTTAATAATATATATATTGTTTTATAGCGGTATTCCCGACTGAATTTACCTGTGTTTCTTTTATCAGCCTGTTATTGTTGTCAAACACGTACGAAAAATTTATCGGTACTGTTGTATTGGTTCCGGGATAATAAGTACTGATAGTTGCGGGTAATTTTTTATAAAGAACAGGGGAGTAGATCGTTGATAAAAAAAATGCACTCCCTGTAAAATTGGTATATGTATAAGTTTTTGTATAGTTAATATTACCAGCCGGGTCCATTTCCGCGTCGGTCAAAACATTGCCTTCGTTATTATATGTATAGACGTTCTTCCGGAATAATACCGCCCCTCCGGGAAGAGAATAATCATAGGCTTTTTGTTCTGTGATTTGTCTATTGGCATTATAAATGAACTTAAGGGTGGTTGAATCCTTGGTATCGTTGTATTGAAAACAGGTATCTACCAACAAATCGTTATTGTTATAGAAATTGGCATGAATTACTAAATGCGTTCCATTTTTTATCTGGAAAGTATAGCTTGAATTTGATAAATAGGTATACAAAAACTGTGCTCCGGAAAAGGTTGATATCAAACTCACCACACGTCCGTTGCCATCATAGGAAACATTAAAAGTATCCCGTACGGTATTTGAAAAGTTCGTTACTTCTTCTATATATGTTTTTACCCGGGAAGCTGTTTGAGGTGTTACGGCATCACTATCATTTTTTTTACACGATGAAAGGAGGGAGATGGTTATTAAAATTGTCAGTGTTCTTTTAAAATTAAAGTCCATGTCTTAATTCTTATATGAAAAGAAGCTGCTCTGTTTTGAGCGGCCTCATGAGGCTGTAAGTTAAGAACGGAAAGCTAAAAGAAATAGCTGTATTATTCAGTTATTAATGCCATTTCAGTTATTCAACGGGGTATTTTCCTTTATGTTTTAATGAAAAAAACCTTGCAAATAGTTAATTTACAAGGTTTTGCTCATTTTTATTGTGACCGCGTTAGGATTCAAACCTAAAACCTTCTGATCCGTAGTCAGATGCTCTATTCAGTTGAGCTACGCAGCCAATTATTATTTTTCAAACCGCGGTAACGGTCCAAACCGGATCCTAATTTTGGATGGCAAAGATAGGATTTTAACCAATCCCTTCAAACTACAATCCTCTTAAAAATTCTGCATGTATAAGATCCACCACGTTAACAAGGCTCTTGGTCTCCTCGAATACTTTTAACTGCCTGTCGGCACCCGTGCCCTGCTCCAGCATTTTATGTACATGGCTTATGGCATGACGACTGCCCAGTTCGGGTAATACGTCGTCAACAAAGTCTAATAGTTCATATATCAAAACCCTGGTGTTTACTTCCATTTCTTTTCCAAAATCTATCAGGCTTCCATCGATACCATAGCGGCCGGCCCGCCACTTATTTTCATTCAATAGCGCCCTGGAATACATCATGAAATTCAGGTTCTGGCTTCTTAATTTATACAGCTTTGCACATACGGCCTGGAAGAGGGCGGCAATGGTTATCGTTTCCTGTACGGTTAGCGGTACGTCGCAGATGCGGAATTCAACAGTATTGAAGAAGGGGTGAACCCTCAGGTCCCACCAGATCTTTTTTGCATTGTCGATACAGTTTGTTTTGACCAACAGCTTGATATAATTATCATAGGTTTCAATGCTGTCGAAGAAATCAGGAATACCGGTCCGCGGGAATTTATCAAATACCTTGGTGCGGAAAGATTTGTAACCTGTGGTCCTTCCCTCCCAAAAAGGAGAGTTGGTGCTTAATGCATAAATGTGCGGTAAAAAATAGCGGGCCGAATTGGCAATATGGATCGCCATCTCCCGGTTCTCCATACCAACGTGCACGTGCAAACCAAAGATGAGGTTACTGCGGGCCGCTTCCTGTAGTTCATTAACTATTTCGCTGTACCGTATATGATCCGTGATGAGCTGGCTTTCCCAATGGCTGAAAGGGTGGGTACCTGAAGCACCAACCCATAGTCCCAACTCGTCAGCAATACCGCTGATCGTTTTTCTTAAAGTGCCTACATCTATGAATGCTTCATCCACGTCCTGGCAAATATCTGTTCCTACCTCTACAACGGCCTGGTGCATTTCTGCCTTCACCTTGTCCTTGATAACTTTCTGCCCTTCGTGTACGATCTTTTGTTCATGGCTTTTTAATTCCCTTGTTAAGGGATCAATTACCATGTACTCTTCTTCAATACCAAGTGTGAAATGTTTGTAAGATAAATTTGACATGCTCATGGTATTATTTGTATAGTTTCTTTTTTGCTGCACTTTTCTTTATATACTCTCCCCATGTTAAATTATCAACCCCGTTCTTATGTTCCTGTGCTTTTTCAATGGCATAGGTAGCAGCGGTCTCTACCACCCAGTCAAAATTTTCCTGGCCCACGCTGGATACTTCCGCATCCGGAGCAGGGTTACAAAAATCTATCGCGTAAGGAACACCATCCCTTACCGCCAGTTCAACGGTATTAAAAT
This sequence comes from Ferruginibacter sp., assembly GCA_035318685.1. Taxonomy (GTDB): domain Bacteria; phylum Bacteroidota; class Bacteroidia; order Chitinophagales; family Chitinophagaceae; genus Ferruginibacter. The sequence goes on along the minus strand of DATHEH010000393.1, from coordinate 474 downwards.
CATAGCCGAGGTAATGGCAGATCCTTAATACAATATCTTCCATTAATTTGTAGCGCTCTGCAGAAGGCTTGAAATCGGCAACATAGCGCAGGTGATGAGGATTGCGTGGTTCGTAAGGCATGATGCGTACATATTTTCCGCCAATGCAATAACACCTGTAATATTCTTCAAACTTTATTTCTTCCTGCAGCATCATTACGAGCTGCTCTGTTTCTGCATGTTTCTCAAAAAATTCTTCCATGCTGTTCAGCTGGTAAACACTTTTCCATCCACCGCCTGAAAATGGTTTCATGTATGCGGGGAATCCTATGTATTTAAAAATGCCTTCCCAATCCATGGGATATGCCAGGTTGGAGAATGATTCTTCGCTGGTATCCGGTGGAAGGTCCCGGGAAGGGAGTATAACTGTTTTGGGAACCGGTACATCTATTTTAGTAGCAAGACAGTTGTTAAAGAATTTTTCATCAGCACTCC
>DATHEH010000392.1:0-15419 GCA_035318685.1 Ferruginibacter sp. | reverse complement strand
GCAAAAGTGCAGAGTGCTTTACTGGAGGCCATGCAGGAAAGGCAGGTGACCATTGGTGATACCACTTATAAACTCCAGGAACCTTTTCTTGTTCTTGCCACGCAAAATCCAATCGAACAGGAAGGAACCTATCCTTTGCCGGAAGCACAGGTAGACAGGTTCATGTTAAAAGTGGTGATAGATTATCCATCAAAATCAGAAGAGCAGCTGATCATCAGGCAGAATACACTGGGTTTGAGTTTTCCTCCTGTAAACCCGGTAGCATCCCAGAGCGAGATCTTAACAGCAAAGGAATTGGTACGCGAGGTTTATGTTGATGAAAAAGTGGAGAATTATATACTGGACATTGTTTTTGCCACACGATTCCCCGATAAATATAACCTGCCCAAACTTAAACCACTGATCGGCTTCGGCGGTTCACCAAGGGCAAGTATCAACCTGGCGCTTGCAGCAAAATCATATGCCTTTTTAAATAAGCGGGCTTATGTTATTCCCGAAGACGTAAGAAGCATTTGTAAAGATGTACTGCGTCATCGTATCGGGTTAACGTACGAAGCAGAAGCTGAGAATATAAATGTGGAGCAGATAATAAACGAGATATTGAGGGTGGTGAATGTACCATAAAAGAAGCCCCCTCCAAACCTCCCCCGGGGGGAGGCTTAATAGAGTAAAATAATTTATGAAGCTTTTCAGAAAATCAGAGTCTTTGAACCCTCCCCACGGGGGAGATGTAGGGGGCTGACCAACGATGTTGACAACAGAAGAAATATTAAAGAAAGTACGTGAGCTCGAGATCAAGAGCAAGAAGATCACCACGCATTTATTTACGGGTGAGTATCATTCTGCTTTTAAAGGAAAGGGCATGAGCTTCAGGGAGGTGAGGGAATATTATGCCGGTGATGACGTACGCTTTATTGACTGGAATGTGAGCGCAAGGTTCAGTCATCCGTTTACCAAGGTCTTCGAAGAAGAAAGGGAGCTGACAGTAATGCTGCTGATAGACACCAGCGCCAGTAATTTTTTTGGAACAGTAGCGAAACAAAAGAAGGACCTTATCGTAGAATTAGGAGCTATACTTACTTTCAGCGCCATCAGTAACAATGATAAGGTTGGGGTGATCTTCTTTAGTGACAGGATAGACAAATATATTGCTCCCAAAAAAGGGCGAAAACATGCCTTGTATATTGTAAGGGAGCTTTTAACCGTTGAAGCTACAAAAAAAGGAACGGATCTGGATGCCGCTATTAAATTTTTTACCCGGTCGGTAAAACAAAGAAGTATTGCATTCCTCCTGAGTGATTTTTTAGCTACCGGTTATGATGATGACCTTAAGGTAATTGGCAATAAGCATGATGTGATCGGTATCAGGGTATATGATAAAATGGATATGCAGTTGCCGGATGCGGGCCTGTTGCAGGTGCAGGACCCCGAAACTAATAAAAGCAAGTGGATAGACAGCAGTAATGTTTTGGTTCGCTATAATTACCAGCAACATTTTATGGAGCAAAGCGAGTTAAGTAAGAATTATTTCAGGCAGGCAGGAGCTGAGCTGTTGCACGTACGTACAGACGACGACTATGTAAAAATATTGCAAAAGTTTTTTATTAAAAGAAGATGATCCAAAAAGAACGTTGATCGTTAAATCAAAGTCGAACAACGGCCAACATTCAACGAACACCGGACAATTAATAAAAGAATTAATGGTTAAAGGAAAAATAAGTAAGAGAGTATTGAGCATTGGAATGGCAAGCTGTTTTTCTTTTTGCGCATCTTTTTGTTTTGGACAGGATATTCAAACCTCTACTGATAAAAAAGACATTTTAATTGGCGAGCAGGTAGCGCTTAAAATAAAGGCTGTATTACCGGCTGGAATAATTTTAAAGAATTGGTTTATCATCCCGGATTCTATACCCCACTTTGATATTGTTGAAACTGGCAAACTTGATAGTCTCGTTAGTACAAATAACCTGAGAACATTTGAACAAACCATTGTTTTTACCAGTTTTGATTCGGGGAGATGGGTATTCCCGTCATTAAATGCAGGCACGCTTCAAACCGACCCCGTAAATATCAACGTTGGTTATGCTCCGGCCGACAGCAGCAACCAGCTGCGGGATATAAAGCCGATCATTTCAGTTTCTTATACAGACTACCTCTGGTATTATATTGCCGGCGCCATTGTTCTGCTCATATTTATTATTGTATTGCTGTACCGGTATTGGAAGAAGAACAGGAAATTAAAACCAGCAGGACCGGCGTACAAACTGGCTCCATATGAAGAGGCGATACAGGAAATAAAAAAACTTTCGCAATACAATTTGCAAAACCCAGAGGAGGTAAAGTCCTATCATACAAAGCTGTCAGATATATTTAAACGTTATCTGGGGCGCAGGCAAAACAAAAATCTCTTAAATAAAACAACCAGTGACCTTTTGATTAGGATGAGGGAAAACAAGATGATCCGGGAAGATATTTCTGTGCTGGCAACAACATTGCGCTGCAGCGATGCAGTAAAGTTTGCCAAATATTTGCCGCCGGTGTCAGAATCTGAAGAATGTATGATGAGAATAACGGCTACAATAAATTTAATAGAACAACAAGCCAAAAACAGCAAACCATAAACTTATTTAATTTGCTTTTTAATTATTTCGAAAATATAGCCTTTGGCCAACCCTGGTTCTTCAGTTTACTGGCATTGATACCTATACTTATAGGCTGGTATGCGTTCAGGAATAACCGGCAACAGGGATCTTTTATTATCTCGGATTCATCAGCAAAGGGTTTGTCTACCTGGAAGACGGCTTTTCGCCACCTGCCTTTTGTATTAAGGTTGCTGGCCATAATATGCATCATCATGGCGCTAGCCCGACCGCAAACAAAATTTGATGAACAGAATGTTGAAGGTGAGGGTGTTGACATTGTCCTTTGCATAGATGTAAGCGGTAGCATGACCGCACAGGACCTTACCCCAAACCGGCTTGAAGCGGCAAAAAAAGTAGCCATTGATTTTGTGAACCAGCGTTTAACTGACCGTATAGGCATCGTAATTTTTTCAGGCGAAAGTTTTACCCAATGCCCGCTTACCACCGATCGCAATGTATTGATAGCGGCCATCCAAAATATCCGTAATGGCTTGCTGGAAGATGGTACGGCCATCGGATCGGGCCTGGGCACCAGTGTAGACCGCATACGCAGCAGCAAGTCGAAAAGTAAGGTGGTGATCTTATTGACTGATGGGGAAAATAACGGTGGACTTATTGATCCCAAAACAGCAAAAGAGATCGCCAAGGCATTCCAGGTAAAGGTTTATACCATTGGTGTTGGAACCGATGGCTATGCCCAGCAGCCTGTTAATACCCCAATGGGAGTAGTAATGCAGAGCGGAAAGGTTTCCATCGATGAAAAACTGTTGAAAGAGATCGCCTCTGAAACTGGTGGAAAATATTTCAGGGCAAAAGATAATGAAGGGCTGGCCGGGATCTATGATGAAATAAACGGCCTCGAAAAATCGAAGGTCGAGATCTCCACCATAACAAAACAAACGGAAAAATACTTTCCATTTGTAATTGCCGCGTTGTTTTTTCTTTTCCTGGAGGTACTGTTACGCTTTACTGTCTTTAGGAAATTCCCTTAGGCCGGGATGCTTACGCGGTTTGAACCCTGACTTCTGACAACAGGGGACGCTTACGCGGCCTGAACCCTTTTATTTCTTCCATTTCATTTTTATTCGTGAAATTCGTGCCAATGAATGCAACAGTTTATAAAAGTACAGGGAGCTGGTATGTCGTAAAAGATGAAACAGGTAAGCAATTCAATGCACGCATCCTGGGCAAATTCAAAATCGACGGGCTTACCAGCACTAACCCCATCGCAGTTGGCGATAAGGTGATCATTGAAACAGAGAATGAACTGGAAGATTCCGTTACCATTACCCGGATAAATGACCGCAGTAACTATATCACCCGTGCTTCTCCCGCCAATAAACACCAGCATCATATTATTGCTTCTAACCTTGACCAGTCTTTATTGTTTGCAACGCTGAAAGATCCTAAAACATCACAGGGTTTCATGGATCGTTTTTTGGTAACATCAGAAGCTTATCATATCCCGGCCATCATTGTTTTTAATAAGGCCGATCTCTATAAAAAAAAGGAACTGGATAAATTCGACCTGGTAAAAGGCATATATGAAGCCATTGGATATAAAGTGATATCGATGAGTATTGAAACAGGCTCTGGGGTGGAAGAAGTTAAAAACTTATTGAAGGATAAAGTAACACTGCTCAGCGGCCATTCCGGTGTTGGAAAGTCAACATTTATCAATATCATTTTTCCCGAAATGAAATTGAAGACACAGGATGTGAGCGGGTGGAGCGGAAAGGGATTGCATACGACAACCTTTGCTGAAATGTTCGACCTTCCTTTTGGCGGAAAGATCATTGATACTCCCGGTATAAGAGAACTGGGACTGGTAGATATCCCCAAGAAAGAATTATCACATTATTTCCCCGAAATGAGGGCCTTAATCAACGACTGCCTGTTCAATAATTGCATGCACCTGAACGAGCCGGGATGTGCTGTAAAAGCAGCTGTGGAGGATGGCGGTATCCATATGGACCGCTACATCAGTTATTGTAATATCCTGGAAACGATCAATGAAAAAAGCTACTGATCAATATACCCTATGCTCTAAAAAGTGAGCTACTTCCATCACTACGTTATTATTCTTGGAAAGATTTTTTTTCTGCTGCGGATAAATGCTTACCCCGTTGAAGATATTATAGTGCAGGGTTAAGAACTGACCGCGGTACTGGAAATCCCAGTCAAGGGTGTCAGCATCATCGATCTGGTTAAGAAATTTTACTTTGAGGTCTTTTGCCAGCGTATTGGCGATAGCATAAAATTTAGAGATACCGCAGTTGTCATCTATGACGGCTTCGGTACAGCCATTGGTGGTTTTCAGTTCGTAGCACATGGGTAAGGGTTTTATTTATTAAGATATTGGGTCTTTAAACTTTCAGCGTTAACAGGGGCAGGGCGTTACTCTTTATAAGCTTTTCTCCCGCCTTTATATTTGGCTTTCTTCTCCGCATTGATCGCTTTTTCATCACCCGCCAGTATTTTCTCTGCGCCTACATTTCTTCCGTTCGTTGGACAGCCGTATTTATCTTTTTTAGCAAATATCCGGCTGATAAAACATCCGCTCATTAAGAACGAAGCACATACAAGCAGTAGTAGTAGTTTTTTCATCTTTTAAAGATAAATATTATTTGCCAAAAACCTCCAGCCTCTCCTCCCTTCCTCCTCTCCCGTCGAGAAGAGGCGGTGCTTCAAATATATTCCGGCATTATTTCTTCCACATCTTCTTCAGCAAAAAAATGTAAAACAGCTTTTTGTTCAAGCATCATCTCTGCTTCACTCTTCCAGTTCCCTCTCCCCGGGAGAGGGGTTGGGGTGAGGCTTTTCTTCCTCTTTGAACCAGCTGCTGTACATCACGTAATTATTGGCTATCCTGTCTATCTCCCCGCTGATCATCTCCTGGCTGATATCCTTTAACTTTTTGGCAGGAACCCCGGCATAAATACAACCTGGCTCAACACGGGTATTCTCCAGCACCACCGAACCCGCCCCAATTATGCTGTTACTGCCAATTACGGCATTATCCATCACAATTGCCCCCATGCCAATGAGCACATTATCTTCTATAACGCATCCGTGTACAATTGCATTGTGTCCGATACTAACATTATTTCCTATAATAGTAGCCGCTTTCCTGTAAGTACAGTGAATTACAGCCCCGTCCTGTACGTTTACTTTATTGCCCATACGGATGCTGTTAACATCCCCTCTTAAAACGCTGTTGAACCAGATACTACAGTTATCACCCATCACTACATCGCCAACGATGGTGGCATTCGGGGCTATATAGCAGTCTGTTCCAAAGTTGGGCAGCACTCCTTTTACGGGAAGAATTACAGGCATAAATTTTTACTCCTTGCTTTATAAAATGAGATAATATTTTTTGTAACAGGCATTTGTAATTCTATTAAACATCGTTGTGAACTTGTTCTGTTATTCTTCCTTTTTGGTAAAAAGGAAGAATAATATCACTTGTACTTTCCAGCCTTATGCAGCAGAATGCGCATTGCTAAATTAAGCAGTTTCATCAAAACGGAATTCCAAACAGCACGTAAGATTGCAACTTTTTACTCTGGTCGCTGTACATGGCACTTAATTCCAGCGGGCCAATGGGTGTTTTGTAGGCAAATGTCAATGCGTAGCCACTTAATGCCGAGCTTTTGGTTGTTGCAAAATCTTTCACTAAGCCGTTGACGCGGCCGATGATATAAACATTGTTCCAAAGCGTTTGGCGTAAACCCAGTTGTAATGCTGCAACACTGGAGGAGTTCACTGTTGCTTCCTGTAACCCTGCAAACCTTACCTGGTTCCGAAAATTGCCATTGATGCCGCCGATCAAAAAATTGTTCAGCATATTGGGCTTGCTGGTAAAATTTATGCCTGCCTGCAGTTCTGAAAAAAAAGTGAGCCTCGGCTTTAAAGAAACAAATACAGATCCGTCAAATACCGCACGGCTATAATTATCAAAATTTAAATTTGAAGGTACCACAGGAAGCCCGCCTGCAAAAATCGTAAGGTTTGGCCTTTGGTTATAGATATGGCCCAGTTCTGTATTTATCCTAATGCCCTTTGTGGGATAAAATATCTGGTTAACGCTGTTGTATTTAAAATAAACATAGCTTTTAATGGCTGTATATTTTCCCTTTACTTCTTTTGCAGCATGGATCCTTGGGTTGAACTGTGTGTATTCAAAAGAAGTGCCGATACCCAAAGAGAACCTGTTATTCCCGCTGTTTTGAAAATTGAGAAAGCCTTTGGAGAAGCTCTGTTTATAAGTGCCTTCCTGCTTAAAGTCATTATAAGAATTAACCTCCAGGTTTTCCAGGTAAAAGCCCGGGATAAAAGCAAAATTCTTGATACGCCCCAGGTATTGCAGGTGCTCAGCCTCTACCTGTATGCTTTCGCCCAATGAAAGAGAAACGAGACTCCGGGAGTTTGGAACGAGAAAATCACGGGTGGTTAAATTTACATTTACATTGATACCCCGGAAGCGTGTATAATATAATCCAGCCTTTACAAATGTACCCGGGTTCTCCTCCACGTTAAAAATAATTCTTACAGTATCTTTTGTTATCGTCTCCAGTGTATAGGTGATGTTATTGTAATAACGGGAGCCATAAGCCCTGCGGATACTTTTATTGATCTGTGCAGGTGTGTAGGTACGGTTGTCATAAAAATTCATCAGGTGGCTAAGAAAAGTTGCTGTGGTCTTCTTTAGCCCGGTTACTTTATATGCTGTTATGAAAACACTGGAATTATAAGCTGTATCTGTTTTTTTTACCGGGGCAGTTCCTAATGCATTTAGACTATCTGCAAGTTTTTTGAACAGGGGATAATATGCCCGGCCGGTTGCAAGCCCTTCTTCCAGGATGATCTTACTGCTTCCAAAACTGCTCATGGTATATTTTTCCAGCGGCATATAAATATACACATCGGTCAGCGGCAGTTGCTCTTTAAAATCACTTGCTTCCCTGAAAAAAGCCATCTGCAGTATTACATCAATGGGGTTGTTTATTTTATCTTTTGAAGAAAGGCCACCGCTTACGTTACTGCCTATCACGATATCGGCACCCATCTCCTTTACATTTTTTACAGGGAAGTTGCGCACCACACCACCATCAACAAGTTTTTTATCGCCTATCGTTACTGCCGAAAAAATAGAAGGAATGGCCATGGTGGCACTGAGTGCGTTAACAATATTACCCGTGTCCAGGACTATAAGGTCACCGGTTTCCAGGTCGGTGGCCATGCATTTAAAAGGGATATAAAACCTGTTGAAATTTTTCACATCATGCACATGGAAAAAAAGTTCCGAAAATTTCAGGTTAAGTTCCTGTCCTTTTATAACACCTGTTTGCAGCCTGATCTTATTGTTGATATAAGGGAGTTCAACTGCAAAGCGGCTGTATTGATGTTTTTCTTCCATCGAAAGAACCTGTAATGGGATCTGGTTCGAAAAGAGCTGATCCCAGTCTATTTCAGATACGATCTGCTCAATCTGGTTACCGCTGTAACCCACCGCATATAGTGCTCCCATAATGCCCCCCATACTGGTTCCGGTAATATAATCAACTTTGAGGCCCGCGCTGTCAATTGCTTTTAAAATGCCGATATGGGCTAATCCTTTCGCACCTCCACCGCTTAAGGTCAAACCTATCTTTGGGCGAACTGTTTCCTGCGCAGCTGTAAACAGGCTGAAAATAGAACAGGATAGAACGGCAAGAAAAAATTTCATCAGGTAATTTATTAATTAAAAGCTTTTCAGTGATATTTATTTCACAAATTACGAAACTAAAGCGTGTTTATGTTTGGAGTAAAAAATTAATTAATTCAGTTTAAACGGTGGCTGCTCAAACATAATGAGAGTACCTTTATTTTTGTATTAATTTTAAACGATGACCAACCGCCAGCTTTTTTTGAATCATGTAGCACAAACATCGGATGCACCGCTTTGCCTGGAAATTGTAAAAGCAGAAGGTTGTAAACTCTATGATGTTAACGGGAAAGAATATATTGATCTTATCGGGGGTATAAGTGTCTGCAATGTCGGGCACCGCCACCCCAAAGTGATCGATGCCATAAAAAAACAACTCGATGAATACCTGCATATCATGGTGTATGGAGAACTGGTGCAGAGCCCACAGGTACAATACGCTAAAGCATTAACCAGCCATTTTCCCACTTCGCTTAATTCGGTCTTCTTTACTGCATCCGGTACCGAAGCAACGGAAGGCGCCATGAAACTTGCCAAAAGATATTCAAACAGGACACAGATCATCTCTTTTAAAAATTCTTATCATGGCAGCACGCAGGGAGCACTAAGTGTTATGGGGAGCGAATACTGGCAACAGGCATTTCGTCCATTACTACCAGATGTGTTGCAACTGAACTATAATTCTTTCGAAGACATTGAAAGTATATCAGAACGAACCGCCTGTGTGATAGCGGAGACCATACAGGCAGAGGCGGGTGTGCTGGTTCCGCAAAACAACTGGCTAAAGGCATTAAGAAAAAAATGCTATGCCACCGGCACACTTTTAATACTCGATGAGATACAATGTGGTTTTGGACGCAACGGGTCTCTTTGGGCATTTGAGCAGTTTGGCATTGTGCCGGATATTTTACTACTTGGCAAAGCACTGGGCGGGGGCATGCCATTGGGGGCTTTTGTTGCCGATAAGAAAATAATGAACGCTTTTACCCACGCCCCGGTGCTCGGGCATATCAATACCTTTGGTGGCCACCCGGTTTCCTGCGCTGCCGGCCTCGCTGCTTTTAATGTATTGCTCGACGAAAAGCTGACCGATTTCGTAACTGAAAAGGAGCAACTGTTTATTTCCCTGCTTGGTGATCATCCCAGGATAAAAGCAATCAGAAGCCGCGGATTGATGATGGCAGTTGAGTTTGAGGATTTTGAAACGAATAAAAGAGTAATCCATGCCATGATTGAAGAAGGCGTTTTTACAGATTGGTTTTTGTTTGCTGCCAATTGTTTGCGTATTGTTCCGCCTTTGACGATCAGTAAAGAAGAGATAACCATTGGATGCGCCAGGATCAGGAAGGTTTTGGAAGAATCATAGAACAGAAGTTATTTCTTTTGCCTTATCTCATAAGTTTCCACCAGCTTGAAACCCGCTATATTTGCTGTCCGGTTATAAAATGCCCGTGATAACCAGCCATCGGAGATCGAGTAAACAAATTCATTGGTATCGCTTATCTCGAGGCTCTCAATATCTTTTTTTGTGACTTCTTCATTAAGAGATGCTCCAGCCAGTTTGTTTAAAAGATCAACAATCATAGAACCGGCCTTTTCTTTATCAATAACCTGATTTAAGCTTACAATGCAATAATCCTTAAGAACGTTTATCTCATTCAGTTTTACGGTGATCGTCGCCGGAAAAGGAGCACCTCCTGTGACATTTGGCAGCTCCGTTGACACTGATTCACCGCGTCTGCTGTATTCAGAACCATACGGTGTATGGTAGAGTTGTATCTCCCTTATTAATACAGCTTCGATATTTTCCTTGGTTTGAAACATTGCCTTAACCTGGTTGAGGGCATCAATAGCTGTTTTATTTCCAGGTTCATTATTTATGGATCCTTCAATTGTGCCAAATGCAAAATCCCTTACTTCTTTCCAGTTCAGAAGCTCTGAAAACGATCCAACATCATTTGTTTTATACAGCAGCTTTAATCCCTCCATGATCGAATTTGTAATATTCCTGGATTGTTCATTAAGGCCAGGGGATCTGAAGTTCTTGTAAATCCATTCAATAGTAAAACCGTTGGCAGTAGAATCCAGGATTTTTAAATGTGCTTCATAGCTGATCCTTGTTTTTGATTTTAGGATCGAAGAATCATACTTCTCTTTTCCATGGCTGATCTCAAGAATCCTTTGTTCTCCATTCTTCCAAAAAGCTATGCAGGTTGCGGAAGTATCCGTGATCCTGTTCTGTGCCCCAGCAGCAATGAAGCAGTTGATGGGTATTAAAAAGCAGATGATTTTGATCATTGTCGTTTTCAAGCGGTTCTCGATTTATTTTAGTTAAAGGGAAAGATACAAAGCCCAAATTATTCGGGATGATAAACCCTTTCGGCATTTTTATAAACGGTTGCTTTGTCCAGTGTCATTGTCTTGGTTTTTTGTTGCAGGTACATTTCCACCTGGTCGTCAAAATGTTTGTTGCCGAGCTTTGCACTTGCACCATACATATTGATGGTTTCGATCTGGGGCAGCCCGGTTTTGGGAAAGCGAACGAACATGATAAGGCCGTCGCCACCGATAGATCTTAATTTACCTTCTTTATAATCTGTTGTCCATTGTGGCGATAACAGATCAGGGAAACCGCTTAGAGGCCAGTCTTTGTCTCCCCTTACGAGTTTTTGTATATCACCCAATGTAAGGTCAGTTCTTCCAAAATGCGTTTGCATATAATTATTTATATAGGTAAAGGTTGCTACTGCTTCCTGTTTGGTGAGTTGTCTTGGCGCACGATCAGGTAAAGTTTTTTTCAGGTATTCGTACATAAGGAAAAATACCGCTGCTCCTTTACTATTGGCATCGCCACGCTTATCCCAGTTTTTGAACGTGCTTATTACCGTTTCGATCCCGGGATGATCATTTGGATCCAGGGCAAAAAGGGAATCAAATTTAAAAGGATATTGTAATTCTTTTGGAAGCTGCCTGTCAAATTTTATCTGCTTGAATTTTTCATAGCTTATTTTTTCACCCATTGGGAACAGTTCCATGAACCGTGTACTCCTGTTAAGGTTATATTGTTCCCAGCCGTCTGTTTTTGAAAATGCAGAAGGGTTTAAATTTTCCCCCGGTGCTGTGGCATAGAAGGAAGAATGGTTGGTGTTGAATAAGAAGCCGGCTTTTGGATTTATATACTGCGGCAATTCTTTAATGCCCCGGAATTGTGTCCACAATGTTTTAGAGGTATTACCGGGCACAGTTCTTCTCCAGTTGTATTGTGGCGAACTATCCCTTATGGGCATTAACGCGTTATTGATATAAAAAATAGTATCATATTTATCGGCATACATGATGTTGAACATACTTAACTCCTGCCTGTTCAGTGCAGCATAGAATTCTGTAAAATTCTTAGCTTTGTTCATCTGGTACCACTGGTCCAGCACAGCAATCTTCATATTGGCGCCAAGTCTTATAGAAAAGAAGCCCTGCTTGTTCTTCATCGTGGCGCCGTACTTACTCCAGTAAACTTTTCGTTTTACATTAATGGGAATACCTTTTATTTTAAGTTTGACCGTTTTTATTTCAAGGTTCACCCATTGCCCGTCGAACTTATATTGTAAGGGATTGGCAGGATTCATTTCCAATTGATATTCATCCAAGCGGTCACAAAAGTTCACGGTATGTGCCCAGCCCAGGTTTTCATTTGCGCCGTGTAAAATACAGGGGCCGCCTGCCAGTAGTCCACCCGTTACATTCAATCCCTCTTCGCTGCAAAGATGTGCTTCATAAAATGACTGCGGGCCTGTATTTGGCTGGTGAGCATTTATTAAAAGAAAGGCTTCGCCACTTGTTGTTTTAGAGGCACGCACTGCAGCTGAGTTACTCCCTTTTTTGTTAAAGTCGGGAACTTCCCATTCGTTGTTATTGAAGATCCTGATGAGCGCCTGGTCGGCGCCATTGAATATGGTGAGTGCAAAAACGGAAGAAGCAACATATTCTTTTGGCGTGACCGGGAATATTTTTTTATGCAATACTTCACCCGGATGTTTTTTTGCATAATCATTCAATCCCTGTAAATAACCATCAATAAGTTTTAAGAATGCGGGCGAAAGGGTATGCCATTTTTCTTCTGTTATCTCCCTGCAGCGAAAAAGTTCAAAAGCATAATCGCCTGCCGCCCCTTTTTTGCCCTGCACCTTTGCCATTAGGCCTTTTGCCGGTAATATTACTTCCTGCAGGCTTTTAAAGTCATCTTCTGCCTGTGCCCAGGCAAGCCCGTAAGAAACTTCCGGGTCAGTTTTAGCAAAAATATGTGGTACGCCAAATGAATCCCTTGCAATATCAATAGCAGCAGGGTTGATCCTGGTTTGTGAATAAACAGTAATAGAAAAAAGGGAGAGAATAATAAAGGAAAAGGTTTTCATTTTTGCTTTTAATGGTTTGTCCGGGTATGGTGTCCGGTCAATAAAGATATGCAGTAAAAGAGTGCGACGCCCATGCGGCTGAACAAGGATTTAGCTGCCGGGCTAAAAAATAATTTGCACAGATCAAAACAATGTTCTACTTTGTATTTCAAAGTGCTTTTATATGAATGAGCAACAACAACCTTTAGAAGACCTGCAGCACATCAAAAAAATGATGGAGCGAAGCAGCCGGTTTATAAGCCTGAGTGGCTTAAGTGGTGTAGCCGCCGGCATTTGTGCATTGGTGGGGGCGTGGTTTGCCAATAATGTTATATCAGACAACGGCGGTCCTTCTGCCTACCGTGCGATCGTATCAAAAACAATTGAAGCAGACAACCTGAAAGAGTTCATGGGTGCACGGCTTTTCCAGATCGCCGTTTTTACTTTTTGTGCGGCACTTTGCCTTGCATTTTTATTTACATACCTCCGCAGTAAGAAAAATAATATCCCTATGTGGGGCGGTACTTCGCAACGGCTATTGATCAATGTGGCCATACCCATGGGTGTTGGGGCTATATATCTATTCAAGCAAATGCAGTTTGGTAATTATGGGTTAATAGCCCCGGGCTGTTTGATCTTTTATGGACTGGCCCTGGTGAATGCGAGCAAATATACCCTGGGCGAGATACGGTACCTTGGTTATTGCCAGTTGGTGCTGGGTATTATCAACTGCTGGTATGTGGGCTATGGCCTTTATTTTTGGGCAATAGGTTTTGGCGTATTGCATATTGTGTATGGTATTGTGATGTGGTGGAGGTATGAACGGAAATAAATTTATGAGTTGAATGAAAAATCCGATCGAAAATCTTAATAAAATCTTTGACAGCCGTATCCGCCTGGGCATCATGAGTGCGCTCATGGTGAATGATGCGGTAAGCTTTAATGAACTGAAGGAATTGCTTGATATTACTGATGGCAACCTGGCCAGTCACCTAAAAACATTGGAGGAAACTGCCTTTGTAAAATTTCAGAAAGGTTTTATCGGAAGGAAGACAAATACAACGTATTCCATCACCAGGGCGGGAGAGAAGGAATTTAAGCTTCACCTGGAAGCCCTGACAAAAATGATCGGTTCGGTAAAATAAATTTTTTTTATACTTGCACTTTGAATTACAAAGTACTTTCAAAAATTAAAAAAAGAAAAAATGGACGCACAACCTCACCTTAGTTTCTGGCAAAAGAACAAGCTGGTACTAAAATCATTTTTTATCGCCTTCCTGGTACTGGCACAATGTACCTAAGCAGGAAAATTGATTGGTTAGGTATGGACCGTAAAACAAATGAAGCATGAAAATATATCTTAAAATAAAAGATCTCAGGTCGAGGTTCCTTGTGTACCTCACACACCGCATGGCATTACCGGTTTTGCGTATCATCCGCAAGCCCGAAATATTTCCATACACAAGAGAACAGTTGAAAGATTTTCCTAAAGGCAGTCTGGGTAATGACCTCATCAATTTTTTAGAAATAAAAAAACTCGACCTCTTGCCCTACTATGCAAGGCACGACATCAAGCACATACTGTTGGGCTATGATACTACCGATGAGGGTGAAGGTTGCCTGCAGTGTTTTATGCTGGGAAACGGGCATATTTCATTCCCGGTCATCGCTACCGTGGTATATGGATTTGTAACGATGCCGGAATACTGGAGCAGTTTTCGAAGAGCATATGTACGGGGAAAGCGTTCGACGAATATCTCCCAATGGAAATGGTTCGAGATACTGAAGATACCCACCCGTTCCCTTATCCGGCAAATTAATAAAGTGCCCAGGCATTTTAATATTTTAGACAATAAAAATTAATAAAATGGAAATTTTAAACCGACACTTTGCTTTGATCGCGGGAGGAGTCTGCAGGTAAAACCTAAATCTTAAAAGAAAATGAAACAAAGTTTAAGACGGGATTCGGCTGCAATGCTTTCGAAAGGGGATCATTATCCTTTAAAATCCCATAAGGACAAATTTATGAGAATGATCAGGTCATTCGGCTTTGCCTGGGATGGCTTAAAAATGAGCTTCAGCACTGAAACCAATTTCAGGATCCACATCTTTCTTGCAGTTGTCACGTTCATATTTGGGATCGGCCTGCGGATCTCGGTGCTGGAATGGTTTGTAGTGGTATTGTGTGCTACAGCGGTGTTAACCGCAGAATTGTTCAATACGGCGATTGAAAAATTATGTGATATCGTTGAGCCGGAATTTCATCCCGGTATTAAAATGATCAAGGATATTTCTGCCGCTGCTGTGCTGCTGTCAGCAATAGCCAGTTCAATCATCGGCCTGGTAATTTTTACACCCAAATTATTCGAACTGCTAAAATTATTTTAAAAATGGCTTTCCGATTTCAAAATCTGCTTTTTTCTTTTTTTGCTTTGATCGCAGCAATGATCATTTGCCGGGCCTGGTATTCGGGAGAGTTGCTTTTTATTTTCCTGGTCTGGAATATTTTCCTGGCATGGCTGCCGTTTGCAATAAGCGGATTGTTTAGTAAGGGGCCGGGTAAAAATTGGAAGGATGGCGTTGTATTCCTCCTATGGCTGGCGTTCTTTCCCAACTCGCTGTATATTATTACGGATCTCATACACCTGCAGCTCGAAACTGATGTTCCTAAATGGTTTG
>DATHEH010000391.1:0-6956 GCA_035318685.1 Ferruginibacter sp. | reverse complement strand
GCGAAGCGATATAACTTAAAGCGATAACACTGCCCCACTCATTAAGCGCATCCATTTTCATGGCGGTTGCCAGCACACGGTGTAAACTCATGGCGGAGATGTCCAGTGATTTTGAATTGAAGTTGTAATCTATCTCTGTGTACTGTTTTCCTTTGCGCACATTTATGCTCATGCCTATCGAATGTAAAATAAAATCGAACCCACCGCCAAAATGTTCCATGGCCCTGGTCATGAGATTGGTAACATCATCATTGCTGCTTACATCACAGCCAATAACAGGTGCATTTACTGCTTCGGCCAGCTTATTGATCTCACCCATACGCATGGCAACAGGCGCATTGCTCAGGATCAGTTCAGCGCCTTCGGCATGGCATTTCAGCGCCGTTCTCCAGGCAATTGACCTGTCATCCAGCGCCCCGAATATGATCCCTTTTTTTCCTTTCAGCAGGTTATAAGACATAAATGATCATTTATTGATTGAGGGGTAAAAATAGCACCTTATCTTTTAAAGAAAAACTCTTTATAATGAATTATTAAAAAACTAAAAATAAAGACCATTACAAAAATGCTGATAAGGTTCACCAGTATTAACAGCAGGAAATAAGCAAATGATCTCCGTGCGTCGATCCGTTTCTTCCAAAACCCCTGGAGGGCATAAGCAGCCAGGCAGGTAATACCAAGGATCAACAGGAGTAAAAGTTTTGGAACTAACATAGCAGGTTTTATTAAGGCCTCAATTGCCTACCATTTCCCGGGCGTTCTGTAATGCAGCCGCAGTAGGCTTTTCACCGCTGAGCATCTGTGCAATGCTGGTGATGCGTTCATCATTACTCAGCAGGCGGATGGAAGTAACGATCTTATCCTTATTGATCGCCTTGTACACAAAATAATGTGCATCTGCCCTTGCGGCGATCTGGGGCTGGTGGGTTATGGATATCAGCTGGTGGGCCGCTGATAATTCTTTCATGATATTGCCCACCTGCTTGGCCGCTTCGCCGCTTATACCGGTATCGATCTCGTCAAAAATGAGCGTGGGTAACTGTAATTTTTTAGCCACCAAAGATTTAATGCAGAGCATCAGCCTGCTCAGCTCACCGCCACTGGCAACTTTACGCAATGGCTCAAAACGGCCGCTCTTATTAGCATCGAACAAAAATTCGATCCTGTCGATACCATCCCCTGTCAATGCATCAAGTTGCTGCACTTCTGCCACGAACTTTGCATTGGGCATGCCTACACGGACGAGTAAATTATTTACATTCCCTGTAAAAGGTTTTATCGCTTTTTTCCTGTTCGCTGAAATGGTTCCTGCCAGTTGTTCGCATTGCTGTAACAATTGTTTCGTTTGTTTTTCTTTTTGGAGTATCGCTTCGCTGATATTAAGGATGTCTGCTAATTTCTTTTCCAGTTCTTCTTTCAAAACCAAAAGCTCATTAGTGGAACTGACGCTATGCTTCTTCTGTAATTTATATCCCAGTGATATCCTGTCACTGACCAGCTGGATCCGTTCCGGGCTGTAATTAACACTGTCATTGATATGTTCTACCTCATCGGCAATATCCTGTACTTCCAGTTGTGTGCTTTGTAAGCGCTTCGCAAGCACGGTGATCGAAGCATGGTATTGGTCAAGCGTATGTAATTTATTATACAGCGATCTCAATTGCTGTACCAGCGGCTGCTCACTCTCTTTTAATTCAAAACAGATGGCTGCCAGTTGCTGTTTTATACTTTCTGCATTGCTTAATAGTTTTAATTCTGCATCAAGTTCCTCCAGTTCGTTCTCTTTGAACCCTGCTTCATCCAGTTCATCAAATAGGAATTTGTTATAATCAAGTGCAGCGTTGGCACTTGTTTGCTGTGCCTGCAATGCAGCCAGTTCTTTTTTTGCGATTGTGTATTGATGAAAGTTGCCTTTGTATTGCTGCAGCAATTCGCCATTGCCTGCCAGTGCGTCCAGCACCTCCTGCTGGAAACCGGAAGAGCCCAGCTCGAGTGTATCAAATTGCTGGTGAAGGTCAACGAGTAATGAACTCAATTCTTTTAACTGCGACAGGTTAACAGGTGTATCATTTATAAAAGCGCGTGATTTACCATTTGTTGTAATTTCCCGCCTTATCATCAATTCCTCTTCTGCATCCAGGTCATTTGTTTTTAAAAAATCAAGGATAGCGCTTTTACCCATTGCGTTGAACCAGGCCTCCACCACGCACTTTATTTCTTTCTGCTGCAATGCACTGCTGTCTGCCCGCTCACCTAATACCAGGCCCAATGCACCCATTAAAATGCTTTTGCCCGCCCCTGTTTCGCCGGTGATGATGTTGAGCTTACCCGAAAAATCTATTTCCAGCTCATTGATGATGGCGTAATTCTGTATGTGTAATTTTTGCAGCATGATTGATTATCCTTTAGCAAATTAGGAAAAAAAGCTCTTAGCTGTTAGCTATTGGTCATTAGCGGAAAGAAAATGTTGTGACAACAAAAAACCCACTCTAAAAGAATGGGTTAAGAATTTATATATTCAGCTGGATGCTAACAGCTAATGGCTAATGCTTATTTAACCACCACTGTATCATTCAGATCAGTATCAACCAGGATCCGTCCGCAGTTCTCACAAACCATTATCTTCTTGCGCAATTTTATTTCGCTTTGTTTTTGCGGGGGGATCGCATGGAAGCAACCACCACAACTGTCTCTTTCTACCGGTACTACTGCCAGGCCGTTACGGTAATTCTTACGGATACGGTCATAACTCATCAGCAGGCGCTCGTCCACGTGCTTTCTTGCGGCATCCGCGTCTTTATTATAATGCTTTTCTTCTTTTTCTGTTTCACCGATGATCTTTTCCAGCTCACCTTTTTTTGCGGAAAGATTACCTTCTTTACTGCTCACTGCTTTTTTTGCAATTTCCAGTTGTCTTGCTTTTTCTGCAATTTCTTCTGTTGCGTCTTTGATGTGCTTTTCGCAAAGCTTCACTTCCAGTGTCTGCATCTCGATCTCTTTATTGATCGCTTCAAACTCACGGTTGTTCTTTACGTTCTCACTTTGCTTCTCGTATTTTTTAACCAGCGCTTCAGCTTCTTTGATCCCTTCTTTCTTTTGCTCAATAAATTCCTGGATACCGTTTATTTCTTCTTCCACACGGGTTTGCCTTGCGTGCAATCCTTCGATCTCATCTTCCAGGTCTTTTACTTCCATGGGTAACTCACCTTTCAGGATCTGAATTTCATCCAGCTTACAATCTACTTTTTGTAAAAGTACCAGTGAGCTCAATTTTTCTTCAATAGAGAATTCTTTAACTGCGGCCATATTTAAATTGGTATTTGATATTTTGAAATTACAGGAAGTAAAGAACCGGGTTGGTTTTAACCCCTGTTTTTAGGACGGCAAAGTTAGGGAATTTTTTCGTCAAAACCTCGTGCAGGAGGTCGATCGTGAACTGTTCGCTTTCATAATGGCCAATATCGGCGATCACGAGCCTGCCATTGGCATCGAAAAACTCGTGGTATTTGAAGTCGGATGAGATGTAGAAGTCAGCCCCCGCCGCAATTGCAGCGCCGGTAAGGAAACTCCCCGCACCCCCGCAAAGGGCTATTTTTTTTACCGGTTTACCCCGGAGGGCCGTATGTCTTATAACAGAAAGGCCAAATATGTCTTTTAAAAGGCCCAATAAGTCAGCTTCAGTGGTGGTTTGAGGCAATTCACCTACCAACCCGCTGCCCACCTGTTGGTTATTATTTTCAAGGGCAATGATATCATAAGCCACTTCTTCATAGGGATGGGCTGCGATCATGGCGCTGATAATATTTTTTTCCAGCCATGCGGGAAATATCATTTCCAGTTTCACCTCCTCTTCGGTATGCCGTTCCCCGATCTTACCCGTAAAAGGATTTGCTCCTTCCCCGGCTTTAAAGGTTCCTTTACCGGTGTTGCTAAAACTGCATTCACTGTAATTACTGATATGACCTGCTCCTGCTGAAAAAACTGCGGTACGTAATTTTTCAGCATGGTCAACAGGCACAAAAGTAAAAAGTTTTCTAAGCGTATCATTTTTTGGCTGAAGTATGGTCCTGTTTACCAGGCCAAGCTTATCTGCGATAGCCGCATTTACGCCGTGTAATACATTATCGAGGTTGGTGTGGATGGCATAGATGGCAATATCATTTTTAATGGTGGTAATGATCGTCTGCTCCACGTAATTCTTACCCGTGATCTTTTTCAACCCTCCAAAGATGATGGGATGATGTGCGACGATAAGGTTGGCGTTTTTTTCAATGGCTTCCAGTACAACTTCTTCTGTGCAATCCAATGTTGTAATGATCCCGGAACATTCCCAGCCGGGATCGCCTGTAATAAGGCCGGCATTGTCATAATTTTCCTGCAAAAAAAGAGGGGCTATAGTATTTAAATGAGCAATTATATCTGAAATCTTCATTTCCCAAAATAGAGTATTTTAGGTAAATAAATTATATTTACCTCATGAAAAAAAGTACCCTTTTCCTGTTAGCCATTGCAACCCTCGTCTTTATTTCCTGTAGTAAGAACAGCAGTACCGGCAATGGAAATCCACCGGCTACCCCACCTGCGATCGATAGTAATTATGTTGATACGGTTTATAAAACGGAAACAAGGGCCGGAATTACGGATACAACTGAATATTACAGCTTTCAATATGATGCCCAGAAAAGGCTGGTAACCATAAAAAGGCAATGGGGACCTTTCGGTCAACCCTATAATGAATACCAGGACCAAACCTGGTACTACAATGGCGCAGATACCATTCCTTATAAGTATTATGGTGTAGGAACCGAAGGCGTGATGATGACCAATGTTATTTATGATACTATCACGGTGTTCTTTTATTACAATGGTTCTTCACAGCTTATTAAAGATTCTGCGGCAAAACGAAGAAGGTACGGCAGTACTAATATTGCCAAACATTATGTAAGTACCTACACACATTCCGCCAACCGGGTAATTACATTTATAAAGGATTCTTTGCTTAATGCAACAGCGCCGCCGCCGGTAGCTTATCATGATATTGATACCACGAACTTCGTTGGGCAAAATCCTGTTTCAAATATTACTTATTCTGATGCAAATGTCAACTACCCGCAATTCAAAAAAACCGGTGAAGGGATTGCTGCTTATGATGCAAAGCCAAACCCTCTTGCAAAACTCAGCAATTTCAGGGCAATGTCTCCCATTTTAGGCTGGGGCCTGAATGTGCTGTTAAACAATTCGAAGAACAACCTTCTTAGCTATACATATACAGGAACCAGTAGTTCATCTACTTTAACCTACTCTTATACCTATTTACCAAATAACTATATAAGCATAGCTGTATTTACCAAAAGCGGTGTTCCAGGTTCTGTATTCAGCTATATCTACAAATACAAGGCGCCGTAATTTTTAGTGCTATACATTTGTAAAAAAATGTAGATGGCAACTACCGGTGAACTTTATGAACAATACAAAACATCGCTGCAAAAGATCGCCGATGTAAAATACGCATCAGCGGTTTTGCAATGGGACCAGGAAACCTATCTCCCCTCAAAAGGCAGCAGCATACGCGGCCGGCAGATCGCCACGCTCAACGAGATCGCTCACCGGCATTTTACCGATGACAAGATCGGCGCCTTGCTGGAAGAACTTAACAGCAGGGACGGGCTTAACGACAGGGAGAAAAAAAATGTGCAGCTTAGCCTCTATGATTATAACAAAAGTAAAAAGCTCAGCAGCGATTTCGTGCGCAGGATGAGCGAGGTCATCAATAAAAGTTTCCATGCATGGGTGCAGGCAAGAAAGGAGAATTCTTTTTCAACATTCCGGCAGCCGCTGGATGAAGTGATCGCATTAAAAAAACAGGAAGCAGACCTCCTGGGTTATGAACAACATCCTTATAATGCCCTGATGAACGACTATGACAGGGGAATTAGCGTGGGCATAGTTGATAAGGTATTTGCCGACCTTCGGCCACAATTATCTGCATTGCTTGCTCATATAAAGAATAAACCACAAGTCGATAATTCATTCCTGCACCAGCATTTTGATAAGAGCACCCAATGGCAGTTTGGTATAGAGATCCTCAAACAAATGCATTTTGATTTTGAAGCAGGAAGGCAGGACATAAGTGAACACCCTTTTACCACCAATTTTAATAATGAAGATGTTCGTGTAACAACAAGGATCGATGAAAATGACCTGGGTAATATGGCCTGGAGCTGCATCCATGAAGGCGGGCATGCCTTGTATGAGCAGGGATTACCAGCAACCGAATATGGCCTGCCGCTTGGGGAATACTGCAGCCTGAGCATTCATGAAAGCCAGAGCCGCCTTTGGGAGAATTGTGTGGGCCGTGGCCTGGCATTCTGGCAACATAATTTCCCTTTGCTTAAGAAACTTTTTCCAAAACAGTTTAATGGCATTGAAATTGAGCAATTCTATACCGGAATAAATAAAGTGCAGCCTTCTTTGATACGTACGGAAGCAGATGAGCTTACTTATCATTTTCATGTGATGATACGCTACGAAATTGAGAAGATGCTCATCGAAGGAAGTATCCACACCAAAGATATTCCTGCGTACTGGAATGAACACTATGAAAAGTACCTTGGTATTAAAGTGCCGGATGATAAAAGAGGGTGCCTGCAGGACGTACACTGGAGCCATGGCAGCTTTGGCTACTTTGCCACTTATAGCCTTGGCAGTTTGTATGCGGCGCAATTATACGCTGCTGCCGGGAGACAGGATGGCTCGCTGGAAAAGCAGCTGGCAGCAGGAAATAACCTAGGCCTGTTACAATGGCTCAGGCAACATATTCACCAATCCGGGCGTTACTATACTTCAGAGGAATTGTGCAAAAAGGCTACAGGTGAAACATTGAACAGCAACTATTTTATAAATTATGCAACTAAGAAATATAACCAGGTCTATTCCGGGTAAATTAAAAACCATTT
>DATHEH010000390.1:0-21810 GCA_035318685.1 Ferruginibacter sp. | reverse complement strand
ATGAAAGATGACTAAAAACCAAATGACATAAAAGGGAATGAATAACGGGTGAAATACATAAGAGAAGAGCTGGGCAAAAAATCTCACGATCAAAGGTTGCTCCTGTTTGTATGAAACAATTTGCGGGTTGTTCACCCGATGCTGTGAAAGATCATTTTCTATCATAGTTCTTTCCTTAAGCGTGCAACGGAGATATTTAACTGCTCCCTGTATTTGGCTACTGTGCGCCGTGCAATATTGTATCCTTTTTCCTGTAATAACTCGGTTAACCTTTCGTCGCTGAGCGGATGTTTTTTATTTTCACCTTCAATGATATCACTGAGTATCTTTTTTACCTCACGTGTGCTCACTTCTTCGCCGCTGTCTGTTTGCAGGCTTTCACTAAAGAAAAATTTAAGACGGTAAGTTCCAAACTCTGTCTGTACGAATTTGCTGTTGGCCACACGGCTTACGGTAGATATGTCGAGGTTGGTGGCTTCCGCAATATATTTTAAGATCATCGGGCGAAGGTCTGTTTCATCTCCCGACACAAAAAAATCATGCTGGTAATTCATTATGGCTTCCATTGTGTTCAGCAAGGTATTCTGCCGCTGCTTGATGGCGTCAATGAACCATTTGGCCGCATCGATCTTTTGTTTGATAAAAAGAACGGCTTCTTTCTGGCGCTTGTCCTTTTTGCTGCCCCGGTCGTATTCCTTCAGCATATCACGGTATCCTTCGCTGATGCGGAGGTCGGGTGCATTTTTACTGTTGAGGGTCAGTTCCAGCTTGCCGGCATTGTTATATATAAAAAAATCCGGCACAACATAGCTCTCTCCTTTATTGCTATCACCAACGGTTCCGGCAGGTTTGGGATTCAGCTTAATGATCTGGTTGATCACCTCCCTCAGCTGCTCATCGGTCAGGTTCAATCCCCGCTGGATCTTTTCGTAATGCTTTTTGGTAAATTCTTCAAAGTATTTTTCCAGCACTTTTATCGCCATCTCAACGGCCTTGCCCTCATCCGATTTTCTTTCGAGCTGAAGTAATAAGCATTCCTGGAGGTTTCTTGCAGCGATGCCCGGAGGATCGAACTGTTGTATCTGCAGCACCAGCTGGCCGATCTCCTCATCCGTGGTTTGGATATTCTGGCGGAATGCCAGGTCATCTACTATAGCCGAGATATCCCTTCTTAAATAACCGTCATCATCCAGATTACCGATGATTTGTTCCGCGATCTTTCGCTGGTGGTCGCTTAAGGTAAGCATGCCCAGTTGTTCCAGCATTAACTCGTTGAAGCCTGTTTCCACTTTATGGGGAATGACCCTGTTGTCGTCGATCTCGGGGTAATTCTCATCCTTCAGCTTATAGTCGCCTACATCGTCATCCCCATCTTTCACATATTCACTGATGTCGATATTCTCATATTCATCCACGCTGCCATCCATTTCCGGCTCATCAGCATCTTTATCTTTAAACTCATCGTTTACTTCGTCATATTCATCCTCGTGGCCGTCTTCCGCTTCTTCCAGCGCCGGATTTTCTTCTATCTCTTCCTTTATGCGCTCTTCCAACAGGGCTGTGGGCACCTGTAGCAGCTTCATCAGCTGAATTTGCTGGGGTGATAATTTCTGTAATTGCTTTTGATATAGTCCCTGACTTAAGGCCATAGTTTAATAATCTTATTGGGTATGGTTAAATGGTCATGCCTGACAAAAGGATCTTCGAACTAAATGATCCTCTTTGCTGATTGAATCGTAAATTTACACACAAACGGCATTGTAAAGTGAATCAAAAAGCTATTTTTTTAATTTTTTGCATGATTTTTGTGGCAAGGGGCGCTTTTTGCCAAAACATTATCAAAAAAGAGCATAATAAGGGTCCGCTGGTTGCTTTTAACAACCCCGCAAAACCATTTATTTTTTCTTCTGCTATGGCTTTAAGACAGCCGGTAAACCCGGTAGCTGCAAATTTTTATTCCAGCCATTTAGGATTTTTCTGTAAACAGGAATTAAAGCTGGAGAAGGTTACCAAAGTACCTCTTAAGTTCCGCCTGGGAAGTGTTCAATACTGCGATTGGATGGAGGGCAAGAAAGGAGCAGGTGTATTGCCAGTTCGTTAAATGGAATTGGATATAACCACAGATAGCGCGGATCGCTGCACAGATTTCCACAGATCATCTTTAACTAAGATCATACCACTGCACTTTGTTCTTTCAGTATTTTGCTGATCACATTTACCATTTGCTCTCCTTTTGTTTTTAGCTGTTCATCCGTCCATAATAAGCCGATCGCAGTAGAAACACAGCGGCCCATGACAGCATCGCTAGCGGAGAAATCTTTAGTGGTATGATGCATTACCGCTGCTTTCAGATCAGGATGCAAACCGCTTAATGTTGCAGAGGTTTTCAAATGATCCCATTTACGCACATAGTGCCAGTTATTGTCGTACCAGTAGAAATTACCGGCTAATATATTCTGCGCTTTCATTTCTGCCACTACGGCTCTTGTGGCTTCCTCGGTTGGCAAGAACCAGCTCAGGAAAGTACAGCTGTCACCACTTTCATCCGGTATCTTCCTGAAAGAAATTTCCGGAACTGTAGAAAGTATCTTCTTTAATGCAGTGTGGTTCTTACGCTGGATGGATAAGAACCCGGTTAATTTATTTATTTGCGCCAAACCAATGGCAGCATGCAATTCGCTTATCCTGAAATTGTAGCCTACAAAAGGATGAAGGTCGGCCCCCCTGTCTACTCCCTTATGGTCGTGGCCATGGTCGCTAAAGCCATCGCTGTTGATATAAACGTCTTCGCGGTTGGTCATTACAGCACCGCCTTCGGCACAGGTGATCGTTTTTACAAAATCAAAACTAAAGGTCCCGGCATCGCCGATGGTGCCCAATTTTTTTCCTTTGTATGTTGCGCCAATGCTCTGGCAGGCATCTTCCAGTAAAATGAGTTTATGCTCTTTGCATATGGATTGCAATGCATCCATATCAGCCATGCTTCCGCACATATGTACGGGCATTATGCATTTTGTTTTTGCCGTGATGGCATTACGAACTGCTACAGGATTCAATGTTAATGTATCATCCACATCTACAAAAACAGGCACGGCTCCAACACTCAACACAGCTTCAAAGCTTGCAACGAAAGTAAAAGAAGGCAGGATCACTTCATCGCCATATCCAATGCCCAATGCCTGCATGGCTGTTGTGAGTGCAGCCGTACCGCTGCTTACCAACTGGGCGTGTTTGCAGCCGAATGTATTGCAGATAGCCTGTTCCAGTTCCTTTGCTTTCCATATTCCTTTGCGTGGGCCGTCGAAACCATAACGCATTAAGATCCCTGTTTCCATTACATCATTAACGTGCTTGCGTTCTTCGGAGCCAAAAAATTCATAGCCGGGCATAACTGTATAATTAAGAATTTAAAATTAAGAATTGCAAAGGTAGAGAAAATTGGTGGGTGAGTCAAAGACCCAGGACCATGCGTCCTCGTCGGAGACCTACAGTGTACCCATATCTTTTGTGAGTAAATAACCTTCTATTATGAGCAGTCAGGTTTACTTCACTTGTATCTTGCAAACAAAGTAAATGTCGCCCGGAAACCATGGATTGTAAACGGGATGCAGCTTCTTCAATCAAAATATTCTCAGTAACCTTTGAATGGTTTAAAAATCTGTAGTAGGCCTTTTGTTCGGCCCAGGTAGAGCATATTTGCCTTATGCTACTACAGGGGTTTAAAGATAAATTACGAAACAATTGAAGCCCCTTTTTTCTAATCGATGTTCTTTTAAACGATTAGTGTAATTGGGAATAAAGTAACTTGGGTGTAATTGTTCTATATCCATAGATACAAAGCTAAATAATATTTATGGGTACACAGTAGGTCAGAGACGAGGACGAGTAAGCCATTCCATCTCAGGCGTTTTTGCCGGTTCTTTAAAATAATTAAGGCGAAGGCTGTCGCTCCACCCATTGGGATTGTTATTGAAAGATTTGCTGCTGAAAAAGATCATACCCTGTATATTGGGGGTGTTACGCAATGCCTCAATCTGGCGGGTCAGTTGTGTATTGTCTTTCCAGGCAGCATTGCTGTTGGCCCTGTATATGGCAAGGCCTATATAACAATTCCTGCCATAGGTATGGGTACTCCACCACTCAAGCAGGACCTGGTAAGGTGCGATCTTGTGTCCAAACTCCCAGTATAGTTGCGGGGCAACATAATCGATCCAGCCATTCCTCAGCCACAATAAAATATCAGCATATAAGTCGTCATAATTTGTTTGTGCGCCATTTGTTTTGCTTCCGTTGACAGGATCCTTATCCTGGTTGCGCCAAACGCCAAAAGGGCTGATACCGAACTGGCATTTACTGTTCTCTTTTTTTATTGCCCTGCTCAACATAAAAATGATGGAGTCAACATTGCTTCTTCTCCAATCGTCTTTATTCATGGCCGTTCCATATTGAAGGTATTTTGCATTATCAGGGAATTCTTTCCCGGTAATGCGGTAAGGATAAAAATAATCATCAAAATGTATGGCGTCAACTGCATACCGGCTCACTACATCTTTAACTACGTTGGTAACATACTGCTGCACTTCTTTATTCCCCGGGTCAAAATATCTTTTGTCTCCGTAACTGAGGAACCATTCGGGATGTATCCTGGTGATATGTGTTGGTGATATGGATGACCTGCCGATATTGAACTCTGCCCGGTAAGGATTCATCCATGCATGAAATTCAAGACCACGCTTATGAGTTTCTGTGATCATGAATTCGAGGGGATCATAATAAGGCGTGGGTGGTTGCCCCTGCTTACCTGTAAGAAACTCACTCCAAGGTTCATACTGGGAGGGATAAAAAGCATCCGTTGCCGGGCGAACCTGTACTACCAGTGCATTCAGCCCGTTGCGCTGGTGCATCTCCAGTAAGCGTATGAATTCAACTTTTTGCGAATCGGAAT
Organism: Ferruginibacter sp.; assembly: GCA_035318685.1. GTDB lineage: Bacteria > Bacteroidota > Bacteroidia > Chitinophagales > Chitinophagaceae > Ferruginibacter. The sequence goes on along the minus strand of DATHEH010000390.1, from coordinate 16,865 downwards.
TATAATTTCCTCTTGAAGGCCAGTCGATATTATCAACAGTAGCAACCCATACCCCACGAAATTCGGGCTTTGTTTGGGTGTAGGCATTAATAGACAACAGGACTGATACAAGTAAAAAAACAGGAAAAAAAAATTTCATGAAAAATATTTAATCTGATTGGCGGATCTTATCTAATAATTTATTTAATGATTTCGCTTCGGGTAATGAAAGCGTATTTAATATATTGTCCATTCTTTCTTCCTGCCCGTCGATCTGGCCCAGTAACTTTTTTCCTTTGTCGGTGATGATCACGTCAACAAGACGCTTGTCTGTTTTGCAGGTCATTTTTTTTACCAGGCCTTTAATGATCAGCCTGTCAACGATGCGGCTGGTATCACTCATTTTATCAAGCATGCGTTCCCTGATCTGTAGGGTGGACAAAGGCGTTTCACTTCCACGCAGGATACGGAGTATGTTGAACTGCTGCATGGTGAGCCCGAAGGCCTCCATTTCTTTTTTTAACTGTTCCGTCATCCAGTTATATGTATAGATCAGGTTGATGATCGACTTTTGGTATTCGTTCCTGAATTTTGATTGATTGATATCTTTTTCTATGCCCAAGTGGAAATTTTTAATATGATGGATGCTTATTCCTGTTCCTCCATTGCCGTGAATTCATTCATATAGATCTTAACCAAAACAATAAAATAGCTGATGAGGAGGGGGCCAAAGATCAGGCCGATAAATCCAAATAGGTTCAGCCCAACGATCACCCCTATAACTGTTATCATCGGGTGTACATTCCCGAGTTTTTTTAAGAGACCCAACCTGGTTATATAATCAATATTACCCGTTACAATAAAACTATATAGCGTAAGCCCCCACCCGGCCCCGCTTTGTCCGGAGGCAAAAAGATAGGTAACCAATGGCACCCACACCACCATTGTTCCTACTACCGGGAAGAAAGCAAATACGCCCGTTACAAAACCCCACATACCCCAGTCCTGGAGGCCGAATATCCAATAACCCAGCGCAGCAGTAGCGCCCTGTGCAATACAGATGATGGGAATGCCCATTGCATTTGCTCTTACCATAACCTTTGTTTCCCTGGCCAGCTTATCAACATTTTTTTGTTCAAAAGGAATGATGTGATTCAGGTATTTTTCTACTGATCTGCCATGGTACAATAAATAATACAATAAGAAGAACATCATGATCAGGTTAGTAAGAACATTGAGTGTGGTATTAACAAACCTTGGTATAAAAGCCGATATTTTTTGTGAAATAGCGGAGGTGGATTGGTCGGTAAAAAGTTGAATACCGGTAGCCTGCTTCACCTGCGCTGACAATAGCCTAAGACTTTTCACTATCTGGTCAGGGTTTTCCAGTATAGCGGTGATCTTGGGTGAAACAAGGGTAATGCATAAATAAACCGGCAAGGCAATAATTACGATATAGCACAGCATGAACAAAAGGGCGGTCCACCCTTTTTTCCACTTTCTTTGATAAATAAGGCGGAAGTATAAAGAGCGGCTGATGATATATAAAGTAACGCCCCCCAACAATCCCGGGAGAAAAGAAGACAACTGCCCGATGAACAGGCAGACCAAAAAGATGATCAGTAAAAGAAGAATGAGCTGCCTTAAGCGATTGTTGAAAGTTATATTCATATAGTTATTAAATACAGCAGATTTGAAGACAAAGGTACTAGTCTTTCCAAACCGAAACGCCTTCGCTGCAATTGGAACAGATGTCGATATTTTTCCGGGTCTTCATCAGCTCTCTCCTAAACTGTTTATAATTATCGTTATGCCAGATCTCTTTAAAAGACTGGGTCTTTAAATTTCCAAGCTGGTGTGTTGCATCTTTATCGAAGCAACAGGGAACCACAAGCCCGTCCCAGGTAATAACATTTGCGTGCTGCAGTTTCCAGCAACGGTTCGCTAATTTATTTTTTGCGCTGTATGTGCCATTTGCATTCTTTTTGTAGCGGCTGAATTTATCATTTGCAGGAATAAGGTTATTCGGGTCGGTTTCATAATCATATACCTGCGCTGTTTTAAAACGAACTTCATCCACACCTACTTCTTTTGCCAGCCGTTTGATATCTTCTACCTGGTGCTCGTTTGGTTTTACCACAAGGAACTGGAAGAACACGAACGGTGTTTTGCTTTTCAGTTCTTTTTTCCATTTGATGACATTCTTTGCGCCCTGTATTACTTTTTCAAGATTGCCACCAACCCGGTATTGCTGGTAAACATCCTGCGTGGTACCATCAATGGAAATGATCAGCCGGTCAAGACCGCTTTCCACCGTTTTTCTTGCAGCCTCGTCATTCAAATAATGCGCATTGGTTGATGTGGCGGTATATATTTTTTTATCACTGGCATATTTTACCATCTCTAAAAAACCGGGGTTGAGGTAAGGCTCTCCCTGGAAATAAAAGATGAGGTATAATAATTCTTTATGGATATCATCAATGGTCTTTTTAAAAAAATCATTTTGCAGCATGCCCGTGGGCCGGGTGAACTGCCGCAGGCCACTGGGGCATTCTGGGCACCTGAGGTTACAACTGGTGGTGGGTTCGAAAGAAACAGAAACAGGATAGCCCCATTGAACCGGCCTGTTCAATGCCCGGCTGAGGTAAAAACTACTGAGTACTTTTGTGCCATTCCAAAAGCGTTGGAAAGTAAGCTTGCTCACTAAATTTTTACTATCGTTCCAATTGATCCGGGGCATAGGCAAAGGTAAGCCGATTACTAGTTATTGCTGAATGCAATTATTTTTTATACCGGTTCCCGTAATAGCGAGAGAATAAAAAAACCAGTACGGTTGTACTGGTCTGTATTAAAATTTTATGGTTGTCATTTCTGGTAAACAGCCCTGTCCAGGCCGTTTGTCACATCTTTTTCCGTATCATCAAGTTTGATCTTTGTTGGCGTAAAACTAAGGGTGTTATTGACAAACTTATCATAATTATGAAAAAGCACATTCAGTGTGATAAAATTCATAACATAAGCCCTTGTTTCAGAAGGCAGGTATTTTTTTATGTCCCAGAAGCCGGGGTTGTTCATACCCGTTTTTTCCATTGCATTCCATACATTGCCCACACCGCAATTATAACTGGCAACCATCAGCAGGATGTCGTTGTTTAAATTCCTGCCACGGTCCTTTAAATAACGTGCTGCCGCTAAGGTTGATTTATTAAAGTTCTTCCTGTCATCCCTTACATACGATGTTTTTGATTTTCCTTTTTTGGCGCCGGATCTCCTGGACGATTTATTTTTAGCCGTTCTTTGCGCAGTATATTTTAGCCCATATTCCCTGGCCACGTTGTCCATGAATTGCCAGTATCCAACAGCGCCGGCTTTGGAAACAGCATTTCCATTAAATGCGCTTTCCAGTGCTATCAATACCTTTAACTCCTGCGGCAGGTCATGCTTTTCCAGAACGGTGCTTATTTTCGGGAAATATTTTTTTCCCTTTGCATAAGTACGCATTACATAAGCCCTCCTGTTTGCAGAGAACCTCTCAATATAATCGAGGGAATATTCCTCGTTACCGGATAAGACCTCGGGAAACACTACATTAGCTTCTTTGGTAATATATTCAGCCTTGTCTTTTTTATTCAGTGAAGCTAAAAGTACCTTTTTGGAAGTATCCGTATAGGGATTTCCCTTAGCAAAACTACTTATAGACAAGGAAAAAAAAAGTATCCAGATTAATTTGGATACCTTAAGGTGCGAATTACTTTTTTTAATCATGCTTTAATTAATTTTCTTAGAGGTACGCAATTGAAAACGGGTATTATATTAAACGTTTATGTAGACCCGATATTGCCCTTTCACAAAACTTTAGGAACTTCGATGCATCGAAATATTTCTACACATAATCCGTTTTTTATGCGCTTTATCCTGATCTTATTAATGCTGGGTTGTTTACAGGTATCTGCCCAGTCGCAGGCTAACTATTATAAACCGGTAAATGAAATCGCTTTAATGGAGCAAATGGCGCATCAGCGGCTTGATGGAGCAGGTGCCGGTATTTTATTAGCACCGGCTTCCAGCAACAATTATGATGTAAAGTATTACCGTTGTGAATGGGAAGTGAATCCTGCAGTAAGATTTATAGCCGGCAAGGTTACCATTTATTTTACCATTACAGCTACTACCAATAATATTCAGCTTGACCTGATGAATCCCCTGGTAGTTGACAGTGTTAAACAACACAATATATTGCTTACAAAACAGCATCTCAATAATGTGTTAACGGTTAATTTCCTCTCAACAATTAATGCAGGGGTACTTGATTCCATAACTGTTTTTTACCAGGGTGTTCCTCCAAACACGGGCTTCGGTTCATTCATACAGGACCAACACGCGGGTACTCCTGTAATGTGGAGCCTTAGCGAGCCTTATGGCAGCAGGGACTGGTGGCCATGTAAAAATGGTTTGGATGATAAAGCAGATTCCATAGATATAATTATTACTAATCCCACGGCTTATAAAGCAGCAGCAAACGGACTTTTTCAAAGCGAGGTCCTGGTTTCGGGAGGTACAAAAAAAGCTACCTGGTGGAAACACCGCTATCCTATTGCTTCTTACCTGGTTTGTTTTGCTGTTACCAATTACACGGTGTTCAATAACAGTGTTGTATTAGGTACTACCACATTACCTATGCAAACATATTGTTACCCCGAAAGCCTTACTTCTTTTCAAAACGGCACGCAGAATGTGCTGAATGCACTGCAGTTATTTCACAATAATTTTGGGGACTATCCTTTCCTTAAAGAAAAATACGGCCATGTACAGTTTGGCTGGGGCGGGGGGATGGAACACCAGACTGCTACATTCATAGTTTCTGTTGATGAAAACCTTGTTGCGCATGAACTGGGTCATCAGTGGTTTGGCGATAAGATCACCTGCGCAACCTGGGAAGACATTTGGCTGAATGAAGGCTTTGCAACACACCTTGCTGCTTTTTACATGGAGAATAAATATCCTGCCAGTATCATCAGCAACCGAAGGAACCTGGTTAATAATATCACTTCTTCGCCGGGAGGGTCAGTGTGGGTAGATGATACAACAAATGTTGGAAGGATCTTTTCGGGCAGGCTCAGTTATAATAAAGGCGCATACCTGGTATATATGCTACGCTGGAAACTGGGAGACCCTGTTTTCTTTAATGCCATACGCCAATACCAGATCGACCCAAAACTTTCGTATGGTTTTGCAAGAACAGAGGACCTGAAAAGAAACCTTGAACAGGTAAGCGGGCAGAACCTTACAGAATTCTTTAATGATTGGTATAAGGGACAAGGTTATCCATCTTATAATGTTGAATGGGCACGGGCCGGGAATAATAATGTACAGATCAAAATGAACCAGACAACATCACACCCGTCTGTCAGTTTTTTTGAAATGCCTGTAGCATTAAAGTTTAAAAATGCAACGCAGGAAAAAACGGTTGTTGTTGATAATAAGACCAATGGCGAAACTTTTATCAGGGATATTGGGTTTATTGCGGATACAGTATTGGTTGACCCGGAGTACTGGCTGGTAACGAAAAATAATACTACCACCAGGTTGGCGGATGTAATTATCGTAACCGGGCAAAACATGGTTAAGGTATATCCCAATCCTTTCCAGGACAATGTCACCATTGAATTAGAGAACATGAGTGTGCCGTCAGTTTCGATCAACATGTACAATGCTATTGGCCAACTTGTTTATACAAAGAATACAACGCTTGTAAACGGGCTCAATAAAATAGATGTGACTACACAGCACCTGGCTACAGGAGAATATACCTTGCGCATCACCTCTGAAAAGGATTTTAAACTTGTAAAGAAGATGATCAAGCGGGATTTGTGAATAATTTATAAAATAAGTACAGCCATTTAATGCAAATTTGTGACTACCTGCATTTAAACATGTAAGGCACAGAACCCTTGGCAAAAAAAAGAAAGAAGCGTATTCTAAGATCTGTTTTATTACCGGTCATCCTGCTGGCTGCTATAGCATCAGTGATCTATTATGTGGTCGGGTACCTTAACCAGCCCAGGTTTGTACGCTATCCTGCATTTGGTATCGACATCCCTGTAAATTTCAGCATTCACGGTATTGACGTAAGTCATCACCAGGATAATATTGACTGGAAAGCTTTGAAAGAGATGCAGGTAAAAGAGATCAGGATCGGGTTTGCATTCATTAAAGCTACAGAAGGACTTGAACGTGTTGATAGTGACTTCCGTCGTAACTGGTACAATGCAAAAAGATCCGGTTTGCCCAGGGGCGCCTATCATTTTTTTATCTCCAGTAAAAGCGGGAAGGCACAGGCCCGGAATTTTATTGAAACAGTTTCTTTAAAACAAGGCGATATGCCACCAGTCCTTGACATTGAAACCGCAAACGGCGCTTCGGTAACAGACATTCAGCAGCGGGCCAGGGATTGGCTGGATATGATAGAACAGCATTATAAAGTAAAGCCGATCATTTATACCAATGTGGATTTTTATGAAAATTTCCTCCAGGGAAGATTTGATGATTATCCGTTATGGGTGGCCCATTATTTTGTGCGGGATAAGCCAAGAATAAAGCGCAACTGGGTGTTTTGGCAACACAACGAAAGGGGCAGGGTGAATGGCGTTGATGCTTACGTGGATTTTAATGTGTTTAACGGGGATAGCACGGCTTTTAGAAAAATGCTCTTGAAATAATTCCAGGTTCTTTTTATTTTACCAGAGGTTAACTTTACCAACAAATGTTTTGGTTATGGGGATGGAAGAAGATACAAGGGCCTTTTTGATAAGAATAATGCAGACCATTTCACTGGTATTGCTATGGATGCTGGTAAATGTTTTTATGGGCATTTATAAAGACCTCGCCTTTTTTGAAGGTAGCCCCGGCTGGAAAAATTATCTTTATTATGCATTCTTTTTGATCAGCATGGTCGTACTCATCATTCACCTTTGGCGTAAATGGAAGTTATAAGTTAACTGCTGTGGTCTGCCACGATCATCCATTTGTTCTTTACTTTTTTAAACAGCAGGGTGAAATGCCCGCCAATATTACCGATGCTCCTGGTCAAATGCCATTTACCTGCTATGAAAAAATACATAACGGATAATCTTTTTACTTCAAGAATATCAAAATCCAGTTTACCCATTGTGGCAGTGTCCGGGTAACTCTTCTCAGAACGAATGGTCTTTTCATCGGCGCTCATCTTGCCTGCAGGTGCTGGTTGCGCAGAAACAGGAGTGAGAATCATAAGCAGGAATATAAAAACCAGGCAAATTTTTTTCATAACATTTTGATTGAACTATAAATATAATTCAAACAAAATTCCCGGTCTTAATGTTTATGATGCGGCGAGGTACATTTACTCTGGTGGCATAGCCTGAAGTTATAATAATGCGCTGTGATTATAAAGGCCACGGCAATTGCCAAAAGCGGGTATTCAAGGTTTGTAAAGAATTGTTTTAAGACCAAAAAAACAAAACCAATAGAAAAAACGAGTATGGGTGTAATGACCTGGTGATGTTTTATATAGCCATGAGCAAGGGAATAAGCTCCCACAATGAATGCAAGCCCGATCATGCCCCATTCAAAAAATAAATTATGAACAATGTTAATGCCGAACACAGGCAGGGTGGTCAGTACCACAGGTAATACCGCACAGTGAATGGCACATAAAACAGAGGTGACGATCCCCATTGCATCCCAGTTCAATTTTATATTCATAGTTTGAGCAAAGGGCAAATATACGTATATTTGCAATAAGGTTGCAAATTACAATCGTTAATTTAGCTGCTGAAATGAAAGGGCGTAAATTTGGTAAAAATAATCTGATATGAGCAGGAAGTTATTGGGGTATATAGTTTTTTTCGCTGTATTACTTACGGGGTTTTTGTTTTTTGTATTTAAGGATGAGGACCTGTCAAAATCACTTTTGCCGGTAGCGAATGCTGATGTTCAGGGTTTTTCCTTTGTTAATCAAAATGGAAAGACCATTACGCAAAAAGATGTGGAAGGTAAGGTGTATGTTGCCGAATATTTTTTTACTACCTGCAAGGGCATATGCCCCAAGATGAATGCCAATATGCGCAGGATCTTTGATGCTTTTAAAGATGAGCCTGGTTTTATGATCCTTTCTCACACCTGCATGCCCGAAACAGATTCGGTTCCTGTATTAAAAGCCTATGAAGCAAAAATGATCAATGGAGAATTGTTGAAAAATGCCGATGGTTCTTATAAGATGGAATATGACAGCAACAACCAACAACCGGTTGTGAATCCCAACTGGAATTTTGTTACCGGCGATAAAGCATCATTGTATAAAATGGCAAGGCAGAGTTACCGGATCGATAACAATAAGCCGGATACCACTCAATCTATGGCCGACCAGTTCATACATACCCAGTTCTTTGCCCTGGTGGATAAACAAACAAGGGTAAGGGGAATGGTTTATGACGGATTAAAAGAAGAAGAAATAGAAAAGCTTATAAAAGATATTAAAGGACTACTGAAAGAAAAAATAACAACGCCAAGGTTTGTGAACGGATTTGGTAATAACCCTAATTAGTGAGATGTGAGGCGTGAATAGGGCCTGCTGATAAAGGATAGCTGTATTTTCTCACGACTCAAGATCTAATTTTATAATTACATGGACGCATTGTTAGACATATTGAAGAAGAACCAGCTCAGTGTTACTGATGGAAGAAAAAAAATACTCGACCTGTTCTTAAAAAGCCCCGGGGCACTTGCGCATGCGGATATCGAGAAAAAAGCAGAAGCGGCTTTTGACAGGGTAACCGTTTACAGAACACTGCAGACCTTTGTTGAAAAAGGAATCATCCATAATATTCCAACAACGGACAATTCCATATTATACGCATTGTGTAAAGACAATTGCGAAGCAGGCCATCACCATGATAACCATGTTCACTTTATATGCGATGTGTGTGATAAGACCATCTGCCTGGACAATGTTATCATTCCCGAGGTAAAACTCCCCAAGGGCTTCAAACAAAAGCAAACCGATGTGTTGGTTAGCGGTGTGTGCAATGAATGTAAATAACCGGATCGCCTAATCTGCGATCCTACCCATTTCAGCTTTTACAAAATCCATCAACACTTTTATCCTTTCGGGACTAAAATCGAATTTCAATCCCGCGGTCTCAAAAAGCTGTGGTAATGTTTTTGTTCCGCCAAGGCTTAATACATTGCAGTAATTGTCCAGCGCTTTTTGTTTGTCATTCTTATACTGCATCCACATGCCTATGGCGCCCAGTTGCGCAATGCCATATTCTATATAATAAAAAGGCACTTCAAATAAATGCAACTGGCGTTGCCATCCGTTGGCCCGGTAATTTTCAAGTCCGCTATAATCGATAACACTATCCTGGAATTCTCTTAATATCTCATTCCATTTAGCGGTGCGTTCCTCATGAGTATGTGTAGCGTGTTCATATATCCAGTGTTGGAATTTATCTATGATGGCGATCCAGGGAAAAATGGTGATCACCCTTTCCAATTGGTGTTCCTTTGCCCTTTGAAGGTCTTCTTTATTGGTAAAAAAAGTTTCCCATTCATCCATACTCATCAGTTCCATTGCCATACTGGCCACTTCAGCGATCTCCATGGGGTATTCCTTAAAGCCATTGAGCTCCAGAGGATGCGCCAGGAAAGAATGTACGGCATGGCCTCCTTCGTGTAACATGGTGGTCACATCATGCATCTGGCCGGCGGCATTCATGAAAATGAATGGGGCACCGCTTTCTGCCAGCGGACAATTATATCCCCCGGGCGCTTTACCCTTCCTGCTTTCAAGGTCAAGGTGTTTGAGTTCCTGCATTTTTTTCAGGCAATCACCAAAGAAAGGACGAAGCTTTGTAAAGCATTCAATGGATTTGCTGATCAGTTCATCACTTGTTTTAAATGGGTGTAAGGGTTCTGTTCCTTCCGGCTCCGCATCAATATCCCAGGGACGCAGGGTATCAAGCTTTAATTTTTCTTTCTTCTTTTGATAAATGATATTTACCAATGGCAGCACATATTGTTTCACTGCCTCGTGAAATTTATAACAGTCTTCTTTTGTGTAATCAAACCGGCCCAGTTCTTTAAAACGGTAATCACGGTAATTGGGAAAACCTGCATTAACAGCTTCCTGGTTCCTTTTTTGAATGAGCTGGTCATAAAGATCGTTCAGCGCCTCTTTATCCTGCAGCCTTCTTTCATTAATTTTCCTGTATACCTCTTCTCTTAATTCCCTGTCATGGCTTTCTAAAAATTTGGCAGCCTGTTGTAAAGTATATTCTTCTTCCTTCACTTTTACCGTCATCTTCCCGGAGATAACACCGTATTGCTGTTGCATTACCGAAAGCTCGGCCTGTATAGGGATATTTTCTTCGCGGAACAGGTCAATGCTTTTTCGGATGCTGCGCAGGTACGTAAAATATTTTTCGGCATCAAGGTCTTTTAGCAAAGGATGGCTCACTAATTTTTTATTCAGCGCATCGGAGTAAGGCTGGATCTTTGGCTGTATCTCCATGCAGAAAAAAGTAAAAGCACTTTCCAGTGACTTGTTCTCCGTATCGCAGGTCATCTTTATCTGCCGCCAGCACGCGTCTTCATTGACCACAGCCTCAAGCTCACTCTGGTCTTTAAGCCATTTTTCCAGGTCTTCTCTTTTGTCAATGTTGCGGTCAAGCAGGTCTTTAAAAAAAGGTTCCAGACTTTGCCAGTCGGTAATTTTGAAGTCGTTTGGAACGAACTGGCGGGGTAATTTTTTTATATCTGCGGTGTAAGTCATACCCTAAATCCCTAAAGGGACTTTTAGATTAAAAATATTTGAAGAAATTTACAGGTGACAAAAAGTATACCTTAGTTTATACTCTTGCCTTATTCCCCTTGAGGGGTTAGGGGTTTTAAGCCATCTTCCTCGGCGTATTTATTTTTCTTGCGGGCGCATTATTAACTGCACTTGTTTTAGCGGTTGTAGGTTTTGCCTTAACGGTTTCGTGTGTTGCGGTATCGCCTTCAGGCAACTCAGATAGTTTTATCTCCACATCATTGGCTTTTAAAACATTGAACCACTTCACCATCTTTTTCATATCGCTGGCATATACCCTTTCAAAATCCATATCGGGGTAAACCTTTTGAAAATATTTTTTTATCGCTGCGGCATCACTGTCAGCAGGTAATTTTTCCTTGCTTGCGGTCATAGCGGTAAAAACTTCTACCAGGTTAACATTATCCTTTGTTGTAAAAACCTCGATACTCTCCAGGTGGGAAAAATTGTGTACCCGGGTACTCACAAATTTTGTGCTTTTATCTTCCAGTGAACGCACCACGCCACCATCAGCCTTTGAAGATAATAATTCAAACAAACCACTTAAACCGGTTACGGAAACAAGCTTATTATAATCCATATCAATGTAAATTTTAGGGCTGCAAGTTAGTTTAAAAAAGTAAATAAGGGGCTTGTTAGCCCAATACCTGCGCCAGTAGTGCTTTTGGCATGGTTTTGCCGATAAGTTAGGAGTTAGGGTAGAAATTTCTGATGTTTCCGCCTGTTTTTTCACAAGCCGTCGTCTAATATGGTATAACACAAAAATTTTATGAGATTAAGAACAGTTTTACTGGTATTGGTTTTTAGCCTGGCAGCAGTAATAGCAAAAAGTCAAAATATAAGCCTCAGGGGCGTATTAACGGATAAAGGAGATAATTCCCCGATCAGTGGCGCAACCATAAATCTTTCTTCCCAAAGGGATTCTACACAAGTAAAGCAGGTTATTACAAACAACACAGGAAATTTTGCCTTTACGGAACTTAACCCCGGAACCTATACCATCAGGATAAGCTCCAGCGGCTTTGAAAAAATTGAACAAAGGATCAACCTCCAGGCCAGTAATGCAACACCGATCCCTTTTAGTATTGCAAAGCTCGCTACCGAGCTGAGCGGGGTTACCGTAGTGGCCAAGGCCGCACCGGTAAGACAAAAAGGCGATACTACGGAGTTCAGTGCCAGCCAGTTCAAAGTAAACCCGGATGCAACAGCAGAAGACATGATAAAGAAATTACCGGGTATCACTGTTGCCAGGGATGGTACAGTGACTGCCATGGGTGAACAAATAAGAAAAGTAACGGTGGATGGCCGGGACTTCTTTGGTGACGATGCAACAGCGGCTTTAAAAAATTTACCGGCAGACGTGATCGATAAGATACAGGTGTTTGACAGGTTAAGCGACCAGGCCCAATTAACCGGTTTTGATGACGGAAACTCTGTGAAAACAGTGAATATTGTTACCAAATCAGGGATCAAGAACGGGCAGTTCGGAAGGATATATGCAGGCGCAGGAACACAAGGACGATATACAGCTGGTGGTAATGTGAGCTTTTTTAAGGATAACAGGCGTATTTCTCTGGTGGGCAATTTTAATAATGTCAACCAGCAAAATTTTGCCTCTCAGGACCTGCTTGGTGTTACCAGTAGTGGTGGGGGAGGCCGTGGCGGTGGTGGACGAGGCGGCGGTGGCAGCGACTTTAACGTGGGACAATCAAGCGGTATCAGTAAAACGAATGCTGCCGGTATCAACTTCAGCAATATGTATGGTAAAAAATTAACGCTATCGGGCAGTTATTTTTTCAATAACAGTACAAATAATAATGAGAGCCTGGTAAATACAGAAACTTTCAGAAACCCAAAGAACCAGTTCAGTGTCGAAAGAAGTAATTCCATTACGGAAAATACCAACCACCGGCTTAACCTGAGGATGGAATATAAGATTGATTCTTCAAATTCTCTCTTTATCATACCCAGTGTGAGTTTTCAGAATAACAGGTCTTCTTCTTTCTCTAGATTCCAGTCCTTCAAAGGAGAAAATGATTCCATCAGTAATTCAATTGCAAACAGCACATCCAACAGGAGTGGGTATAATATCAGGAACAATATCATGTTTCGCCATTCTTTTCCAAAAAAAGGACGTTCATTATCCCTGGGATTTAACACCACATTTTCAAAAAATGATGGAGAAAACATCGTTGATGCAGAATATCGTTTTTTCGATAGCCTGGGTGTATTTACCAACGATTCCATTCAAAACCGGCTGAGTGATAATAATACTAACGGCTATACAATTGGCGGTAATATTTCCTACACCGAGCCGATTGGCAAAAAAGGACAATTACAATTTGAATACAGGCCATCGGTGGAAAAGAATAAAGCTAACCAGCAGACCTTTTCTTATGACGGGCAGAAATATACCATGTTCGACACCATACTTTCAAACCGCTTTGATAATACGATCACTACCAACAACGCCGGGATAAGTTATCGCCTTAATCAAAGTCGGGATGAGCAGCTTTCCTTTGGTGTGAACTTCCAGCATTCGAAACTGGAAAGTGAACGCATATTTCCAACCACAACTTCTGTTGACCAGTCATTCACTACGATATTGCCAAATGCGATGTGGCGTAAAAAAGTTTCTGCCAACGCTAATATCCGTGTGTTCTACCGTGCATCAACCAGTTTCCCTTCAGTGAACCAGTTGCAGGATGTGGTAAACCTCAGCAACCCTTTAAGGGTGAGCAGTGGTAATCCTGACCTGGACCAATCATACACTCATTTCTTATCAGGACGTTATTCTTATACCAATTCAAAAACAAGTCAAAGCTTTTTTGCAAACCTCTTTTTGCAAACAGCAAACGATTATATTTCTAATGCAACCTACATTCCTAACCAGGATTCAGTTATTCAGCAAAATATAGTTTTGAAAGCAGGATCGCAGCTGACCAAGCCGGTAAACCTGGATGGCTATAAAACGCTTCGTACATTCTTTACTTACAGCATGCCTTTAAAATTCATGAAGACAACATTGAATTTAAATGCAGGGTTCAGCTATTCAAAATTGCCGGGGCTTGTAAACTACCAGGAAACCAAGACGAATAGTTATACTTATAATGGCGGCGTTGTACTCGCAAGTAATATTAGTGAGTATGTAGATTTTAATGTATCGTACACCGCTAACTTAAACGAATCAAAAACCAATACAACCAATAGCACCAATAGTAAATATGTTAATCAAAACATTGGCGCACAGGTGAACCTGTTAAGTAAGAATGGATGGTTCCTGCAAAATGATATTTCAGGAAATACCTATAGCGGGTTGTCCGGGGGTCTTAACCAAAGTTTCTGGTTATGGAATGCGGCTATCGGTAAAAAATTCTTAAAGAACAATGCAGGCGAACTGAAATTATCTGTATTTGACCTCTTAAAGCAAAATCAAAGTATTTCAAGAACGGTAAACAATTTTTATATAGAAGATGTGCAAACCAAAGTATTGCAACAGTACTTTATGCTCACTTTTACTTACAGTCTTAAAAATTTCGGTACAGCAGCAACAAGGGGCGGAAATAATAATAATCCTGGTTTTAACAGGGGAGGAATGGGACAAGGAGGCGGGGGCAACCGGCAGTTTTAGTTAATTGGTTATATTTAGGCCGGACAAAAATGAAGTGTTTTGAATCAACCGGAATTAGTTCTGTTACTGCAGCAGGGAGATGGGTCGGCTTTTAAAAAGCTGGTAGAGGAATGGCAGGATATGGTTTATAATACAGCGGTGAGTATAGTTCAGAATGCGGATGATGCGGATGACATCACACAGGAAGTTTTCATACAGGTGTACCAGTCCATAAGTTCTTTTAAAGGCGAATCAAAATTTTCCACCTGGCTTTACAAGGTCACGCTTTCAAAATCGCTGGACCATGAAAAGAAGAAGAAAAGGAAAAAGCGCTTTGCATTTGTACAAACCTTGTTTGGTAACCATGATGATGAGCAATTCCATCCTGTGGAATTTGATCACCCGGGTATCCAGCTGGAAAAAAAACAAAGAGCCAGTGAATTGTTCAGGGCATTAAAGCAGATACCGGATAAGCAAAGGATAGCTTTTACGCTTCATAAACTGGAAGGCCAGAGTTACCAGGAGGTGGCGGAAATAATGAACACCAGTTTATATGCTGTGGAATCATTGATGAGCAGGGCAAAGATCAATTTAAAAAAAGTATTAAGTAAATATTACCTCGATCACGAAAAATAAGACTTGCTATGCATAAGAAAGATGGTATTGATAAACTGATCAACGAGGCATTAAGCAGCGTTGACAATGTGAACAGGGCGGCACCAAAGCCTTACCTGCTCACCCGCATCCAGGCAAGAATGAACAGGCCGGCGGAATCCATATGGGAAAAAGCGGGGCGGTTCATTGCAAGACCAGCCATTGCATTTACGGGCTTGTGCATGCTGGTTTTGATCAACCTTGCCGTAGTTGTATTTAATAACGAATCAGAAACTTCTTTGTCCGCAACAGAACAGGCTGCAACACAGCCGGATGAATTTTCTTCCACCGTTGCTACTATTTATGACCTGGAAAATACCCAACCATAATGATAAATAAACAAAACAGGAGTAAGGTCTTTCTTGTGATAATAGGCATATTGCTGATCGCAAATATTGCCATGGTTTCTTTTTTTCTTATAAAAAAACCCGGAGATAAAAAAGAAAGGCGCCCGGACAGGAAAACGGCGATAGCTGATTTTTTAAAAAAAGAAATTGGATTTGATCAGCAGCAGCTATTACAATATGATACTTTGAGTAATAAGCATAAGGAGGATATGAAAGCAATGTTTGAAAAATTACGTGGCGGAAAAGATACGCAGTTCAAACAACTGGCAGCAGGCGATTTTAGTGATTCTGTCATTAATAGTGTTGCCGACCAGTCAGCGGCATCGCAAAGAACAATGGAGCTGCAGATGCTCAACCATATAAAAAATATAAGAATGCTTTGCACGCAGGACCAGTTGCCAAAATTTGATTCGCTTTTTGGTAAAATGTTAACTAAGAGAAACGGGGAAGGGAGGAAAAAGCCTGCAAAGTAAAAAAGCGACGGTTTTCATCTTTCTTGTCGTCTAATTAAATACATTGTAAACCTTTAACTTAAATAAAATGAAAAAACAATTTGTATTAATGGCATTTGCAGCTGTTATCAGCATTGCCTCAGTAAATGCCCAGGGCTTTACACGTCGTACAGTGGAAGAAAGAGTAAAATCAGTTCACGTAAAATTGGACAGCGCTTTTAAGCCGGAAGCATCAAGGATGGTACTGATCGATTCTATCTTTGCCACTTATTACAGGGCAACTGATAAAGCCAGGGAAGATATGATGGCTGCAGGTAATACAGACAGGGACGCAATGCGTGCCAAAATGCAGGAAATGGCTACAGAAAGAGATAACAAACTAAAAACAGTGCTTACAGAAGATCAAATGAAAACCTGGAAAGAAACCATTGAGCCGTCAATGAGGCCGCAAAGAGGCAACAGAGGTGGACAATAATTAGAACACGTACGAACAACCTGCCCCCCGATCTTGATCGGGGGGCTTTTTTTATACGGTCATAAAGGGCATTTGATATGATAAAAATTATTGCTATTTTGATAAGCGGTACAAAAATCCAGTTCCTATTGCAGAACTTTAAGAGAAAAACAATGAACAGGAAATCTTTTATACAGCAAATAACCCTGGGAACGGGAAGCATCATTGCCGCCCCCTATCTTTTATCAGCACAAACGACTCCTGCTGTAAAACCCAAGGCAGATCCCTTACCCGCGGAAAAAGTTAAAGAATTTGTCGGCGCCGGGCATAATAACCTGGATAAAGTAAAATCACTGCTGTTGGAATTTCCAACATTGATCTATGCCACCTGGGACCTGGGCGGCGGCGATTTTGAAACAGCTATTGAGGGAGCGGGGCATGTTGGTAATAAAGACATAGCATATCACCTCATCAATGCGGGCGCAAGGGCCAATATGTTTGTATTAACAATGCTGGG
>DATHEH010000389.1:0-8348 GCA_035318685.1 Ferruginibacter sp. | reverse complement strand
GCTTTCAAATAAATTATATCTATAACAATTAAAAAAGAACCCGAACTTTTAAAGAGAGAAGCCCCTTTAGGTGTTTGGGACAAACGAACATTATGAAACGTCACGCAACAGCCGTTTGGAACGGTACAGGTAAAGAAGGTTCAGGCCATCTTACTACGCAAAGCACCACATTGAACAAGACCCAATACTCTTATAACTCAAGATTTGCTGAGGGTGTTGGCACAAACCCCGAGGAATTAATAGCTGCCGCCCACGCCGGCTGTTTTACCATGAAAGTGAGTTTCCTGTTGAACGCAGCAGGATTTACACCGGATGAACTTGAAACCAGATGTGATATCAACCTCGTGGATGGAGCTATCACTGAATCGCATTTGAATCTTAAGGCAAAGGTCCCCGGCGTAACTAAGGAGCAGTTCGATGCCGTAGTGGCTGATGCAAAAGCCAATTGCATCATCACAAAAGTGCTGAATGCAAATGTTACACATGAGGCAGTATTGCAGTAAATGATACCAGAACATAATGATCCTCCCATCTGCCCGAAACAGCAGATGGGATTTTTATTGCATTTGGTTACAGGAGCATAAGGAATGCCTGTTTTGTATTAGATTTGAAAAAACTATCAGCATGTCATTCCAAAACAAAACTGTGATAATAACCGGCGCTTCCCGTGGTATCGGCAAAGCAATTGGGTTAAGACTGGCTGCTGAAGGCGCCAATATTGTCATTGCATCCAAAAGCGTTGAAGAGAATCCAAAGCTGGGCGGCACTATTTTTTCTGCTGCATCAGAGATGGAATCAGCAGGAGGAAAAGCATTGGCTGTACAATGTGATATACGTTTTGAGGACCAGATCCAGAATGTGATAGATAAGACAGTTGAAAAATTCGGCAGCATTGATATACTGATCAACAATGCATCGGCTATAAACCTAATGCCCACGGAACAAACAGAACCCAAACGTTTTGACCTGATGTACGATATCAACGTAAGGGGAACATTCATGATGAGTAAGGCATGCATACCACATCTTAAAAAAGGTACGAATGCACATATTTTAAATTTATCTCCGCCAATAAATATGGATATGAAATGGTTTGCCAGTCATCTTGCCTATACCATCAGTAAATATGATATGAGCATGATCGCCCTCGGCTTGTCTGCAGAACTTAAAAAATATAATATCGCTGCCAATACTTTATGGCCCCGTACTACCATTGCTACCGCTGCTGTACAAAATTTATTGGGAGGCGAGATGCTGATGAAGATGAGCAGAACATCGGAGATAATTGCAGACGCTGCTTTTTATATTTTATCCAAACCTTCCACAACATGTACCGGTAATACCTTCATTGATGAGGACGTATTGGCAAAGGAAGGCATAACCGACCTTTCAAAATATTCGGTCGTACCGGGAGCGCATTTATACAATGATCTCTTTGTTTAACCTGCCCTGTTAATAAAATCCTAAAAGCCTTTTTGTTTTATGAGTGGTAACATTTTGGGAGGTGGTGCGTTTAATTTCGTACCAGCATCATTTTGCCATGAGTGATGCTTTGCCAAACCAAAAAGTATAGCCATGAAATGTTTTAAACCTAAAGCATTATGCTTTTGCATACTCCTCACTGCCACAGCCTTTAGCCAGGCTCCCCAAAGAAAGTTAACCGCTACAAGATCAAACTCAGCAATTAAGATCGATGGTTTGCTGGATGATGCCGCCTGGAAGACCGCCCCGGTGGCGAATGAATTTTTTGAATGGAGGCCGAATGCAGACGCAAAAGAAGAACACGACAGCAGGTCTGAAATTTACATTTTATACGATAACACTTCCGTTTATGTAGCGGGCTATTTGCATGAAAAGACAGGCGATAGCATATCTACAGAACTTGCCGGGCGTGATAAGATCGGCAGCAATGATTTTGTAGGGGTGATATTCGATACTTATAATGATAAGATAAACGGATCAGGCTTTTACGTAACGCCCCTGGGCGAACAGTATGATGCAAAGTATTCCAATACCAGCGGCGAAGATGATACCTGGAACGCAGTTTGGTATAGCGAGTCAAAATTGCAAAAAGATGGCTGGACATTTGAAATGCGTATCCCTTATTCTGCCCTTCGCTTTAGCAGCAAGGGAAAAGAATGGGGACTGAACATAACACGTAAAAGAGTAAAAAGCGGTAAGCAGTATATGTGGAATCCGGTTGTACCCACCATAAATGGTTTTATAAACCAGGAAGGATTATGGACTGGCATCTCTGATATTAAACCGCCGGTCAGGCTTTCACTTTCTCCCTATTTTTCCACTTATTTAAATTATTACCCTAAGCCCGGCGCTAACGAAAAAAAACTTACCCAAACCATTAATGGGGGAATGGATATAAAATACGGTATCAACCAGAACTATACTTTGGACATGACATTGATACCAGATTTTGGACAGGTACAAAGCGACAGGACCGTCCTGAACCTCACTCCCTTTGAAGTTAAATACAATGAGAACCGCGCTTTCTTTACAGAAGGAACCGAGCTTTTTAATAAAGGCAATTTGTTTTATTCAAGAAGGATCGGCGGCCGGCCATTGAATTCATACAAGGTCAAAGGACAGCTCAATGCGAATGAGTATATAGACGAGAATCCATTAGAAACAAAACTTCTTAATGCCACTAAAATTTCGGGGCGAAATCAAAAGGGTTTGGGTATCGGTTTCTTCAACGCCATTACACAACCCATGCATGCGATCGTAAAAGATGATAAGGACAACAGCAGGAAAATAGAGACCAATCCGTTGACGAATTATAATATCATCGTATTCGATCAAACCTTAAAGAATAATTCCTCGGTATCACTCATCAATACCAGCGTACTGCGCAGCGGCAAGGATTATGACGCGAATGTAACAGCCGCAGTGTTTGATGTTTATAATAAGAAGAACGTGTACAATGTTTATGGTAAGATAGCAACCAGCAGGTTATCCGGTAACGATACGTATACAAACGGCTATGCACATAACCTAGGGTTTGGAAAAACGGGAGGCCGCTTTAATTTCAATCTTAACCAGGACCTTACTGACGAAAAATACAATATCAACGACATGGGGATCCTGTACAATAATAACCAGTTATCGCATTACCTGTGGATAGGATACAAATGGGTGAAGCCGGGCAAATGGTATAATAACATGTACCTTAATTTTAATAATAACCTTGGCCACCGCTTTAAAGACGGGGCTTATCAAAGCTATAATTTCAACGTAAATATAAACGGGCAGCTAAAGAACCTATGGTACGCCGGCTTATTTGTGAACCGTGTTTTTGAAGGCAATGATTTTTATGAGTCAAGGGTGCCGGGCCGTGTTTTCAGAACGAGTAGTGCGGTTGGCATCAATGCATGGGGGAACACTAACCAGGCAAAAAAATACTATGCCGAGTTCAGTTATTTTGTTTCGTTTAAAAAATTATTCGATGGAAGAACATCTGAGTATAACCTGTTCCAGCGCTACAGGTTCAATGATAAGTTCTCCTTGTCGTACGGGCTGTATTTTAATCCCGCCCGCAATAATGCAGGATTTGCAGATATAGATGCAGGGAATAATGTGGTCTTCAGCAGGAGAAAAATAAATACGGTAGATAATAGCCTGAACGCAAAATATAATTTTTCAAAAAAGTCGGGCATTACTTTAGTAGCAAGGCATTACTGGAGCGAAGTGATCATTAAACAATTTTATACGCTGGAGCAGGATGGGTCACTCACAGAGAATGGCCTGTACAATAAAAATGTGAACCAGAACTTCAACATCTTTACCGTTGATATGGTATACACCTGGCAATTCGCTGCCGGTAGCTTCCTGAACGTTGTATGGAAGAATGCAACAGGCGCATCTGATTACCCGGTGAGTATGGGCTATTTTAAGAACTTCAGTAATACGGTTGGCTCAACGCAGAATAATAACCTATCGGTAAAATTCTTATACTATCTTGATTATTTATCATTCAAAAAGAAGCGATAAAAAAAGCCCGTTCATTTGAACGGGCTTTTTTTATGATACAAGATATTATCTCAATGCAGATTTAGGAACTTCCTTTTCTAATAAATACTTGTAGATGTATTTTGTTTTCAGGTTTTGAAAGTGTACGCCTTTATTACCTCCCCAGCCGTGCCTGCCACCGGGATAGATCATAAATTCAAAATCCTTTTTGGCATCCTGCAATTTCTCTATAAGCCTTAAGCTGTTTTGCATGTGTACATTGTCATCAATAACACCATGTACGATCTGTAAGTTGCCTTTGTATTTATCAATATGGTTCAATACGGAACTTGTTTTGTATCCTTCGGGGTTGTTAGCTGGTGTGCCCATAAAACGTTCTGTATAATGACTGTCGTAAAAATTCCAGTCGGTTACACTACCCCCAGCCATGCCATGGGTAAAAACATCGCTTCCATATGTAAGTGCATAACATGCCATATAACCACCATAGCTAAAACCGGTGATACAGATCTTTGCAGGATCGGCATTACCATTTGCGACAAGCCATTTTACAAGGGTGCTGTAATCTTTTATTTCCCAGTAGCCAAGGTTGTGGTACATCGCATTCACGCCTTCCTTACCAAAATGGCCACTGGCACGGTGGTCCATCGATACCTGTATCAACCCTTCCTTTGCATACCATTGCTGGTTGCCATTCAATCCCCAGGTATCCATTACACTTCCTGCATTGGGACCTCCATAAACAGAAACAAGCACGGGATATTTTTTTGATTTATCCATATTAACGGGCCAGGTTACTTTCATGGGCAGGTCATATAAACCGTCATCGCTTTTCACCCTGATCAGTTCTGTTTTGGCCAGGTTATAGTTATTGAATTCTTCCCCTTTACCATCTCCCAGGTCTTTAATGATCTTCCTGCTGTTACTCATCAGCGTCATCTTCGGCGGTGTAGTTGAATTGGAATAAGTGGTAACGAAATAAGAGCCGCCGGGAGAAATACTGATATTATGGTTATAGTCGCCAATGGTCAGTCGCTCCATGTTCTGGCCATTTATATTCACGCGGTAAAAATCATTTCTTGCGCTGTTCTCCAGGGTTCTTGCCGTGAAATAAACAACACCCTTCTTTGCATCAATATAATTTACATTGGTAACTGTCAATTTACCTGACGTGACCGGGTTAACCAGCTTTCCATTCATATTGTGCAGGTACATATGCCTCCAGCCGCTGGCATCGCTTAAAAGAATGAACCCTGTTCCGTCGTCTAAAAAATTAATGCGCCTGCTATCATCAAGGTCAACCCATGTCTTTTGTTTCTCGTTATAAAATTCCTTTTTTGCACCTGTTGAAATATTTACTTCGTAAATGATAAGGTTATCCTGCAGTCGGTTCATCCATTGTACCAGTAAAGTTCGTCCATCCAGTTTCCAGTAAGGCATGCCAAAATACTGGTCATCCTTAGGGTTGAAATCGGCCCATGCTATATTACCACCTGTTGCTTCAACAATACCCACCTTTATTTCCGGGTTGGGGTCGCCAACTTTTGGATAACGTTCCTGTTCTACGAGACCATGAAGTCCGGCTCCGTCAGTAATAGTAAAAACAGGAACCGGGCTGTCATCAGACCTGAAGAATGCAAGCCGCTTGCTGTCGGGGCTCCACCAGAAAGCACGGTAGTTAGTACTGCGGCCCAGGATCTCTTCCATATATACCCAGCTTGCATAACCGTTCAGGATCGTTTCGCTTCCGTCATTGGTGAGTCTTGTTTCTTTTTTAGTAGTTGTATTGATGCTGTACAGGTCATTCTTTTTAGTGAATGCCACGTAATTACCATCGGGGCTGAGGGTAGGATTATTTTTCTTCTCCTTATCAGTTGTTAACTGTGTTTCCACGCCATTTATTTTTACATAAATATCATCTGACTTTAGAGAAACAGATGGTTTTGGCGATTTTTCCTCTCCCTTTAGCTCGGCAGCTGTGGCCTCTCCTTCCTTTCCTGTTTTAGCATCTATCACTATATTCCTTCCTTCCTGCCTTAAAATAAAACGCTCGTCATCAAGCCATCTTACAACAGTAGGCATAGGGCTAGTTATTCCCTTGAAATTATTCTTAAGATATTGTTCATCTGTCAGGTCCTTTTTTTGCGCCTGGATAGTTAAGCTGACCGCAGCTAAAAGCAGGAAGGCGACGGTTGTTTTTGCAAACTTCATCATACTTGAAATAGGTTTTAAAATTGAGCCGACAAGATAGTTTTTTTGTGAGAATAGAGAAAAGGAAATGGATGAGCGGATATTACCCGGCCATCCATTTCCTTGCGTATAAAAAAGCTGATATTAATTCTTCCGGAGTAAGCTTATATCATCTAAAACATAAATGCCACGACCATAAGTTGCAATTACCAGCTGGTTGGTCTTTGGATGAATGAAGAGGTCCTGTACAGACACAGCCGCAGGCAGGTCATTGTTCAGCGATATCCATTTTTTTCCGCCATCCTTACTGATATAAACACCCATATCAGTTCCGCAGTACAAAATATTTTTATGCATCGGGTCTTCGCGGATGACATTAACGGGGCTTGGAGGCAAATTCCCCGTAATACTTCCCCATGTTTTGCCTTTATCAGCCGACCTGTAGATATAGGGCCTGATATTGTCTTCCCTCCTGTCATTCAATGTAGCATATACAACCGACTCATTATATTTTGATGCGATCATTCTTGATACATGCGCATTTACAGGCAATCCTTTACTTATCTCTGTCCAGCCGCCACCATCATTTGAGCTAAGCCATACCCTTCCGTCATCTGTGCCAACATATAATAGTCCTTTCTTTAATGGCGATTCATCAACAGCGGTTATGGCCTGGTGGTTAATGGCATAAGGTGTTCTGCCCATTTTTTGTTTGTTGTTTTGGCTCAGGTCAGGGCTGATCCTTTTCCAGGTATGTCCACTATCAACAGATTTGAACAAATACTGCATCCCATGATAAACAGTAAATCGGTCATGCGGTGAGATGATAGTGTACGCCAGCCATTCGCCCCGGTGCGTTTCTTCATCATCTTTCTTTTTAAGGCTGATATTCCTGTCTTGCAAAGAATCCACCAAGGCCAGGTTGGCCTTTACCAGCCGCCCGTAAAAAGAAGAAGTGTAAATGATATCCGGATCACCCGGGTCAATGGCATGAATAACACCTTCGCCACCGGGTCCCCATTTCCAGTTTAAGATGGAATTGTCAGTAACGCCGAAAGTATTTTTTATGCTTCCCATCAGCGATCCCTCATCCTGCACAGAACCAATGATATTGTATGGCTCTTTTGAATCATAAGCGATATTATAAAACTGTGTTGTTGGAATGACCTTGTAAAAATTCTTCCATTTCTTTCCGCCATTATAACTTACAGCAATACCACCATCATCACCATTGATAATATAACTCGTATCTGCAGGGTCGATCCATAAAGCATGGTTGTCGCCATGTATATGATCACTGGTTGTATCTGTTGGACGGAAAGGTTTCCATGTTTTTCCACCATCATACGATCTTGCCATACCAAGCCCTAAAATATAAATACAGTTCTCATCCAGGGGATTAACCCTTATCTGTCCCATCACCCAGCCATAAGTACCGCAGAACCTTTCCATATAATCATTGTTCTCCGACATCTTTGTCCAGCTTTCTCCTTTATCATTGCTGCGGTAAACCTCAACGCCCTTCACTACAATTTCTTTTAACCGGCCATAACTGTCAAGCTCACCTTTTTTGGGTTCTCTTTTTTTATCATGGTTATCAACAAAAGCATAAATAACAGAAGGGTTGCTTCTTGCGATGTCAATGCCTATCCTGCCTGTGGTCCTGGTATCGGGCAGGCCATTGATCAGTGGCTTCCATGTCTTTCCGCCATCGGTTGTTTTATAAATGTGGTCGCCCTCCTCAGGAACAGGATCACTCCAGCGCTTGCGGATGCGGTTCCACATGGATGCATAAATCGTACTGGGATCAGAAGGGTCCATGCGAAGATCTATGCAACCCGTTTTGTCATCATTACCCAATATTTTTTTCCATGTCTTACCACCATTCGTTGTTTGATACACCCCGCGGTCATGATTATAGCTCCACTCATTGCCGCTTGCTGCAACATATACGATATTGGGATCTGTTGGATGCACTACCACCCTTGCGATCGTACTTGTATTTTCCAAACCAATAGGCGCCCATGTTTTGCCTGCATCAGCCGATCTGAACATGCCGATGCCCGGTAATGATGCCCTGAAAATATTTGCTTCACCGGTGCCTACATAAATAATATTCGGATCCGAAGGCGCAAGCGCCATATTGCCGATGGCCTGCGTGCCGAGCTGGTCAA
>DATHEH010000388.1:0-7634 GCA_035318685.1 Ferruginibacter sp. | reverse complement strand
TGTTAGACGGCCAGCGCTGGCAGGAACAGGCTGAAGGTGATGCGGCTTTGACCCCTGATTATGATTCTTATAATTACCTTTCTCTTGGTTTAAATATAAATTTAGGAGCTAAAGCTGTAGAACCACTTTGGTGGGTAAATCCATTGGATTATGCATATGATGAGTTAAGGAACCATCGTAATGTTAAGATACCTAAGAATGAGTGTAGTGATGCTGATGGTGATGGCGTATGTGATCACCTGGACAGGGAACCAAATACTCCTGCCGGTTGCCCGGTTGATACACATGGTGTAACAAGGGATACTGACGGTGATGGTGTACCTGATTGTAAGGATAAGCAATTGATAACTCCTACTGAGTGTCAGCCGGTTGATGCAGATGGTGTTGGTAAATGCCCTGAACCTGATTGCTGTAAAAATCCGGTGGCTCCTCCAACGGCTAACTGCCCTTGCGATTACCCAAGCCTTTCCTTCAAAGGAAACAGCGTGGCAATGAGTGGTGATAATAAAGCAATGTTGGCAACAGTAGCTTCTAAATTGAAAGCTAACCCAACTTGTATGATCACTATTCATGGCTATCCTGAAGCTTCTAAGGCTTCACAGGCAAATTGCCAGAAAAGGCTGGATGCGATTAAGATCTACTTAATTGAAAAAGAAGGTATCAGTGCTGACAGGATCACTACAAGCTGCGAAGTTGGTGGTGGAGATAAAAATACAGTTGACGTTAAGTGTAACTAATATTACTGGATCAATACTTCATAATAGCCCCCGGAATACGGGGGCTATTAGTTTGTAAGATCTGCTCAAACCCCTTCTTTATCAAATCCTTAACGCCAGGTTTTTGGCTATTTCTTTATTTACCGGCATATTTGGGTTATTTACGTTAATTTCGCATTCTTTTATGAGTACAATAAGACTTCTTTTCGCATCGATACTTTTTTTAGCCCTGGGCGCTTCCTGCAATAAATACAGTAAAGTATCCAAAAGCAAGGATTTTGAATACAAGCTTAAAATGGCTGATGAATATTATGCGAAAAAGAAATTCAAGATCGCACAGGAGTTATACGAAGAAGCATTCCCTGTATTTAAAGGAACAGTAAAATTCGAAGAGCTTTATTACAAGGTTGCCTATTGTTATTACTACCTGAAGCAGTATGAAGAAGCGGAAAATTATTTCAAAGGATTCCTGGAAGTTTTTCCCAACAGCAGTAAGGCAGAGGAAGTTGATTACATGCGTGCTTTTTGTTTTTATAAGCAATCTCCAAAACTGGAGCTGGAGCAGGTGAATACAACTAAGGCCATGGGTATGATGCAAACCTTCATTAATACGCATCCGGGTTCTTCAAGAATAAAAGAGGCTTCGGACATCATAGATAAGTGCAGGGCCAAATTGGAACAGAAAGAATACAGGGCGGCAGAATTATATTATAACCTGGGGCAATACAGGGCCGCTGCCATTGCTTTTACGAACTTGACCAATAACTATCCTGAATCGCTAAAGGGGGATGAGTATAAATTAAAAACTGTAAAATCCTATTACAGGTTTGCAAAGATGAGTATTGCTGATAAACAGGTGGAACGATATGAAAAAGTTATCAGTGAGTACGAGGATTTTAATGATCGTTACCCGGAAAGCAAGCTATTAAAGGATGCAGAAAGTTACAGGAACCTAAGTCAAAATCACATTAAAGACATAAAAAATGAGCAAACTCAGACGGCAGCTAAGCGCTAATACCAGCAATGTGGTAGAGCCTAAAAAATTATCTGATATCAAAGAAAAAACAGGTAATCTCTATGAATCCATAGCTATTATTGCAAAAAGGGCTAACCAGATCAATATTACTTTGAAAGAAGAACTGCACAATAAACTGGAAGAATTTGCCAGTCATACCGACAGTTTGGAAGAGATCCATGAGAACAAAGAGCAGATCGAAATTTCAAAAGCATATGAGCGTATGCCTAATCCTGCCTTGTTGGCAACCACAGAATTTATGGAAGACAAAGTTTACTTCCGTAAAAATGATGAGGACCTGTTCAGTTAATCATTGTCAATATTTTAGCTTCTTGTTTACTTAAGAAGTCATAATTTTAACCCGTCTCATTAAAAGTGGAGCGGGCTTTTTTATGTTAGAGGGAAAAAAGATTTTACTGGGTATTACCGGAAGCATTGCTGCCTATAAATCTGCTGTGTTAACCAGGCTCCTCGTAAAGGCAGGTGCCGAAGTGAAAATAGTAATGACCTCTTCGGCAAAGGACTTTGTTACCCCGCTCTCCTTATCCACTTTATCGAAAAATCCTGTACTTGCCGACCTTGCCGAAAATGATTCCTGGACCAATCATGTAATACTGGGGCGTTGGGCAGATGTTATGCTGATCGCTCCGTTAAGCTGCAACAGCTTATCTAAAATGGCAACCGGTTTGTGTGATAATTTACTGATGGCGGTCTACCTTTCTGCAACTTGCCCGGTGGTAGTAGCTCCTGCAATGGATGAAGATATGTGGCACCACAACACAACAAAAAAGAACCTGGAAACAATAAGCTCATTTGGAAATCATATAATACCTGTTGAGAACGGAGAACTGGCCAGCGGATTGACCGGCGATGGAAGGATGGCTGAGCCGGAAACCATTCTAACCTGGCTGACCCGTTTTTTTTCCGACAAGGGTGAATTGAAAGGTAAAAAGATCTTAGTTACTGCAGGCCCAACATATGAACCCATTGACCCCGTTCGCTTTATTGGCAATCATTCATCAGGTAAAATGGGCGTTGCCATTGCCGAGGAAATGAAGAAGAGAGGGGGAGAAGTTACGCTTGTACTGGGGCCATCTGGTATCAATATTCAAAGCGGTATCAAAGTAATAAAAATAAATTCAGCAGCAGAAATGTACACTGCCTGTAAAAAAATATTCCAGCAATCTGATATCGCTGTGATGAGTGCTGCAGTAGCTGATTATACACCGGTAACTGTAGCAGGAGAAAAGATCAAGAAAACAGAAGATGATCTTTCATTGGAACTCACCAGGACAAAAGATATCCTGAAAGATCTCGGCGAACAAAAAAGAAATGACCAGTTCCTGGTTGGCTTTGCGCTGGAAACAAATAATGAAAAAGCAAATGCTATAAAAAAACTGAATTCAAAAAATGCTGATATGATAGTGCTGAATTCATTGAATGACGCGGGTGCCGGATTTGGATATGATACTAACAAAATCACTATTTTTGACAGGGCAGGCAGGGAATATTCTTTTGATACCAAATCAAAAAAGGAAGTGGCAGTAGATATTGTAAACACCATTATTCAATTATCAGATGCGAAAAATTAGTTTATTATTGATTCTTGCTTTGTGGTACGGGGTTTCATATGGCCAGGAACTGAAGGCCAATATAACCGTGGTGAGCAGCCAGGTGAACAGTAATGTAAACCAAAATGTTTTTCGTACGCTCCAGACTGCATTGAACAATTTCATCAATACACGTAAGTGGACGCCTGATAACTTCCTTCCCAATGAAAGGATAGAATGTAATTTTTTATTGAACCTGCAACCCACAGGCGACCTTAATATATATAATGCATCGCTGACGATCCAGGCTGCAAGGCCTGTTTATAACACTTCTTATCTTTCACCGATCATCAATTTCCAGGATGAGAACGTAACTTTTAAATACCAGGAATTCCAACAGCTCGAGTTCAATGAGAACCGGGTATCCGGCTCAGATGCACTTGTTTCAAATCTTACTGCTGTGATCGCTTATTATGCATATATGATCCTGGCATTTGATTATGATTCTTTTTCCCCACGTGGTGGCGAACCTTATTTCCAAAAAGCGCAGAACATAGTTAATAATGCACCCGACGGCAGGAATATTTCCGGCTGGAAGGCCTTTGATGGTATACGCAACAGGTATTGGCTGGTAGAGAATATGCTTAACAGCCGCTATACGATCATGCATGATGTCTACTATAATTATTACCGCATGGGAATGGACAAATTATATGAAGATGAGAATGCTGCACGGATCGAAGTGCTGAATGTACTCAACCTCTTAAATAATTTCAATACAGATAATCCCAATAAAATGATCAACCAGTTCTTCTTCCAGGGAAAATCAACAGAACTGATAAAGATATTTTCTAAAGCCCCTCAACAGGATAAGGCCAGGGCCTCAGAGCTCTTGCAAAAAATGGATATCACCAATGCTACCAAGTATAAAACAGAGCTGAAATGATAGGGAGATGCATAGTATTGTTTGTGGTGATGGCGCTGGCTTCCTGCGGAAAAAAAAATCCGATACCGCCCGGCATACTGGTACCGGATAAAATGCAGGCGGTATTGTGGGATGTTATTCGTGCTGATGCTTTTACTACCGATTTTATAAAGAAAGATTCTGCAAAGAATGCAGCGGAAGAAAATATAGGCTTACAGCAGAAGATATTTTCGATGCATCATGTTTCCAAAGAAGATTTTTATACAAGCTATGATTATTACAAATTGAATACTACCCTTATGAAAGACATGATTGATACCATGTTGGTACGGGCAGAAAGAGAACGAAGCAAAAAGCCGGTTTTAAAAACGCTACAGACAGAATAATATGAACAAAGTTTATAAAAATGCGGGAGAAGCCACCGGTGATATTAATGACGGTGCGGTCATAATGCTTGGCGGGTTTGGTTTGTGCGGTATTCCCGAAAATTGTATCGCAGCACTCGTTAAGAAAGGACCCAAAGAACTTACCTGTATCTCCAATAATGCGGGGGTGGATGATTTTGGCATTGGACTGATGTTAAAACAAAGGCAGGTGAAGAAAATGATATCCTCTTATGTTGGAGAGAATGCAGAGTTCGAAAGACAATTATTAAGTGGCGAACTGGAAGTAGAATTGATACCCCAGGGTACATTGGCAACAAGATGCATGGCAGCAGGTTATGGCATGCCGGCCATATTCACACCTGCGGGCGTAGGTACAGAAGTAGCTGAAGGAAAAGAAACAAGGGTATTCAATGGAAAAGAATATTTAATGGAATATGCCTTTGATGCTGATTTTGCCATTGTAAAAGCATGGAAGGGCGATACGGATGGCAACCTTATTTTTAAGGAAACGGCCCGCAATTTTAACCCGATGATGGCGATGGCTGGAAAGATAACTATTGCGGAAGTTGAAGAACTGGTTCCGGCGGGTGAACTTGATCCCAATACTGTTCATACACCGGGAATTTATGTGCACCGCATATTTAAAGGAGAGCATTATGAAAAGAGGATCGAACAACGCACTGTGAGGAAGGCCCCTCCGCCCCCTAAAAGGGGGACTGGAAAACTTTTATATTAAATAAAATATTTTAAATAATCATAAGAAAACTGGTTAAAATAAATTTTACACTTTAAATCTAAGTTCCCCTTTGGGGAACAGGGGTATGGCTTTATCAAAAGAACAAATAGCGCAGCGTATAGCAAGGGAATTAAAAGATGGTTACTATGTTAACCTGGGCATCGGTATCCCTACACTGGTGGCCAATTATATACCGGCAGGGATAAACGTGGTATTACAGAGTGAGAATGGATTGTTGGGCATGGGGCCATTTCCTTTTGAGGGAGAAGAAGATGCAGACCTGATAAATGCAGGAAAACAAACCATTACAACCGTTGCCGGTTCATCTTTTTTTGACAGTGCCATGAGTTTTGGGATGATCCGTGCCGGAAAGGTAGACCTTACCGTTTTAGGCGCAATGGAAGTAAGTGAGAGCGGGGATATTGCCAACTGGAAAATTCCCGGTAAAATGGTAAAAGGTATGGGTGGTGCAATGGACCTTGTTGCAAGCGCAAAAAATATCATCGTCGCCATGATGCATACCAACCCAAAAGGAGAAAGCAAATTATTGCCGGCATGTACACTGCCACTTACGGGGATACGCTGCATAAAAAAAGTAGTAACAGAACTGGCGGTCCTCGATATCACCGGCAACGGTTTTAAATTACTGGAAAGGGCACCAGGTGTTAGTGTTGAAGAAATTGTTGCAAAAACTTCGGGAAAATTAACCGTAGAAGGAGAGATCAAAGAGATGGTATTTTAGTAAACCCAACAAAGATCGGGATAATTAAAGCCGGCCATAAGGATAGCATTTATCCTTTAAGCATTTCCCGAACCGTTCGTTCCTTGGACTTTATATTTTTTGGGTCTTGCTCATTTTCCAGTGCAATACTCTTTATTTGTTCTTCCTTGACATTAATGTCCATCTTTTCTTTTTTTATCCCGAATCGGAGTAAGGAAAATATTGCCATATACATATTAGCGATCCACACGATCGAAAAGCCGGAAACCACATACCCACGCCAGTCGGTGAATAATAACCTGAATCCCGTCATTACGAGTATCCCAATGGTAACATAATGGCTAAAGCAGTATTCACAGGTGAAGAGGTAAAAGAATTTTCTTTTAAGAACTGTCTTCCCGTTTTTACTCTGGCTTATGCAATATTCCCGGGGCTCCCGGAAGACCTCTTCATGGGTTACCGTCCAGGCAATGCACGCTACCGGTATCGCCAGGGTTAATAACCATTGTATTTGTACGATCCAGGAAGACAATTCCATCTCTTTGCATTTTAGTTATTTCAAAAAGGGTTTATGCACTTACCTGCTTGGGCGTTTGCTTCAACCATAACCTCGCAATGGAAGATGCAATTTCAAGTAATTCATTATATGATTGGGGCTTGTGCAAAAAACAGCTGGCTCCCAGCTTATATGATGAGCTTTCATCCTGCGCAAAAGTGGATGTGGTTAATATGATCGTAGGAATGTGGGAGTAGCTTTTATTACTCCTTATTTCCTTTAAGGCATGCAGGCCCAGCATACCAGGCATATTAAGGTCAAGCAAGATAAGGGACGGGTAATTTTCAGGATCCGTAGTGTTGAGCGTCTCCATCAATTGCTCCCCGTTCTCTATAAATATGCAGTCAATGGAAGGGGTGGTCTCTAAAAAGGCATCGAGTATCAATTGCCGGTCGTCCGGATCGTCGTCAACAATAAATACAACATTTTTGGATAAAGCTTTCATAAAGGAATAATTATTGTGTTAAACATTATAATCCAATAATATAAACAATTATTACGCCTAATAAAAACAATTATTGCGCCAACATTTAAGCGTTTATTCATTTCAAGTGGGGAAAAATTTCCACATTCTGTGGAATTATTTTATCGTAATGAGTACCAAAACATTATCATCATTTCGTATGGAAAACACGCTGCGGGAATAATTAAAAATCTTTAGTATTTTGTTTACAAATCCAACCATAATAAAAAATAAATACTGCACCAATGGGTAACCTAAAACTTAAAACACAAGGCGCTGTAAACGGATCCAAGGTCAAAGAAGCGGCATATGCTTCCGGCTCCCCCGGGCTGGTCTTTAAAGAAAAGAGCAATGGGGTGCGAAAGAAGAAATCAGTTAGCGATATTGATCCCTCGGAAAATTTCAACAGCAAACAATTATTAAAAGTATTAATGGAAGTAAAGAATGGCAATTTCGCCGTTCGTATGCCCATTGATGAGATCGGCCTCAATGGTAAGATCTGCGATACATTGAATGACATCATTACTTTGAACGAAAGGATGATGCTCGAATTCACCAAGGCAGGT